>JAJUJN010000098.1 GCA_029265335.1 Alcaligenaceae bacterium | reverse complement strand
CTCACCGGCCAGGTCATCATGAAAATGATGGACATCATCAGCGCCATCGAAACCGAGCTCCTGCAAGTGCTGCTCGACACCGTCCAACCCGAGCGTCGCGACGAAGCCGAAACCCTGCTCAACGGGCCACAGGTCAAACCCGATGGTAAAGCCGACGTGGTCACCGACCAAAGTCAGGTTGACGACCTTCTCTCGAGCCTGGGTTTTTAGGAAAGGGTCATCCGGCACGAATCGGCAGAGCCGAGTCGGTTCAAGGCCGCCCCGTTGCGGAAGGCGTTCCTTTCGCGCGTGAGATCCCGACGATTCGGCCGGGATCACGAATAGGAACGCCAGCACGTCCAAGCCAGGCGTTCAACGCACTGATCGCTCGGTATATCCCCCATTGCCGGTGTTGTTCCGCCAATCAGCCACACGCTGGCCCGACTAGAATTCCAGCCGGGTCGGCGTTGTGCTGGCCTCGTTCGCCTGTCATTCGCGGTGAGCGTGATCAGGTGCGGGTATGGCCGAAGAAAGCGACGTCGAAAAAACAGAACCAGCGTCTCCCCGGCGCCTTGAGAAGGCGCGGGAAGAGGGACAGATTGCGCGCTCGCGGGAGCTGGTCACGTTTCTGATGCTGCTCACTGGCACAGGCACGCTGTGGCTCACGGCCGATTGGCTCTATCGCGGCCTGGGTGGCTTGATGGCGAATGGCATGCGCTTCGATGCCCGATTGGCCTGGGACACTCAGGCCATGCTCACCTACGCCGGCCGTGAAGTGTGGGCCGCCGTGCTGGCGCTATTGCCGGTGTTGGGCGCGCTGTTGGTCATGGCCATTCTCGCCTCGGTATTGCTGGGCGGCCTGGTGTTCGCCGGCAAACCCTTGCAGCCCAATTTGAGCAAGCTCAACCCGGTCAAGGGCTTTGCCCGCATCTTCTCGGCCAACACGCTGGTGGAGTTGGCCAAGGCCGTCATGAAGTCCATTCTGGTGGGAAGCGTGGCCGCGTTCGCCCTGGGCTATTTTTTGGACGACATGATGGCGCTGATGCATCTCGCGCCGCATTCGGCCCTGATCCACGCGCTGCGCTTGGTGGCCATCTGTGCCGCCGTCATCGTGGCTTCGCTCATCCTCATTGCCGGTTTCGACGCCCCCTATCAGATCTGGCATCACCAGAAGAAGCTGCGCATGTCGCGTCACGACGTTCGTCAGGAACACAAAGAAAGTGAGGGCGATCCCTTGCTGAAGGCGCGGATGCGCCAGCAGCAGCGCGACATGGCCCGCGGGCGCATGATGAGCCAGGTGCCCACGGCCGACGTGATCGTGACCAACCCTACGCATTTTGCGGTGGCTTTGCGCTACGACGCCGACCACATGGCCGCGCCCCGGGTGGTGGCCAAGGGCAGAGGTCTCATCGCCGTTCGCATTCGTGAGCTGGCTCAGGAACATCGCATTCCTCGCCTCGAGGCCCCGGCGCTGGCGCGCGCGCTGCATCGTCACGTGGAGCTCGACCACGAAATTCCGGCTGCCCTCTATAACGCCGTGGCCGAAGTGCTGGCCTGGGTATTCCAGCTGCGTGCGGCGCGTGATCAGGGCGAAGCGCCGCCTGAGCAACCTACCAATCTGCCGGTGCCTGCAGCGCTGGATCCCCAAAACGCCACCGCATGAACGCCATCTTCTCTTTGCTGCGCACCGACGGTGCCAACCACGCCCGCCTGGTGGCGGGGCCGCTGCTGATCGTCATGGTTCTGGCCATGATGGTATTGCCGTTGCCGCCGTTCGCGCTGGATCTCTTTTTTACCTTCAACATTGCCTTGGCCATCATGGTGCTGCTGGTGGCCATGTTCACCACCAAGCCGCTCGACTTCGCCGCCTTTCCTTCGGTGCTGTTGTTTGCCACGCTGTTGCGGCTGTCGCTCAACATTGCCTCTACTCGCGTCATTCTGCTGCATGGCAACACCGGGTCAGACGCGGCGGGCCGCGTGATCGAGGCCTTTGGCCACTTTCTGGTGGGCGGCAACTACACCGTCGGCATCATCGTTTTCATCATTCTGGTGATCATCAACTTCATGGTGATCACCAAAGGGGCAGGGCGCATTGCCGAAGTGGGCGCGCGCTTCACCCTCGACGCGATGCCCGGCAAACAAATGGCCATCGACGCCGACCTCAACGCCGGCCTGATCGGCGAAGAAGAAGCGCGCCGCCGCCGTCGCGAAGTGGGCGAAGAGGCCGAGTTCTATGGCTCCATGGATGGCGCGAGCAAGTTCGTGCGTGGCGACGCAGTGGCTGGGCTGCTCATCATGGCCATTACCATCATCGGTGGCCTCTTGGTGGGCTTGCTGCAGCACGGCATGTCGCTCAGTGACGCCGGCCGCACCTACACGCTGCTCACCATTGGCGACGGCCTGGTGTCGCAGATCCCCGCGCTGGTGATCTCTACGGCCGCGGGCGTGATCGTGTCGCGGGTGGCCACGGATCAAGATATCGGCGGCCAGATGGCCAGCCAGCTCTTTTCCAACCCCACGGTGATGTACATCACCGCCGCCGTGCTGGGCCTGATCGGCATCATTCCCAATATGCCGCATGTGGCGTTTCTGACGCTGGCGGCAAGCGTCGCGGGCGTAGGCTACCTCATTCAGCAGCGGCAGGAGCGCGCGGCGGCGGCCGAGCAGGAACTGGCCGCCGCCGAGGCGGCGCCAGCGCCCACCACCGCCGCAACCGAGGCCACCTGGGACGACGTGGCGCTGGTGGACCCGCTAGGTCTGGAAGTGGGTTACCGGCTGATTCCCTTGGTGGATAACGCCCAGCAGGGCGATCTGCTGCAACGCATTCGCAGCCTGCGCAAGAAGTTCGCGCAAGACGTGGGCTTTCTGCCGCCCGTGGTGCATATCCGCGACAACCTTGAGCTCAAACCCAACGAGTACCGCATTTTGCTCTCAGGGGTGGAAGTAGGTCGCGGCGAGGCCATGCCGGGCCAATGGTTAGCCATCGATCCCGGCGGCGTGATCGATCCGGTAGAGGGCACGCCCACCACCGACCCGGCCTTTGGCCTACCCGCCGTGTGGATACAAGAAGAAAACCGCGATCGCGCGCAGATGGCGGGTTACACCGTGGTCGACCCCAGCACAGTGGCCGCCACCCACCTGAATCATTTGATGCATCGCCATAGCGCCGAACTGCTCGGCCGCCAAGAGGTGCAACAGCTTCTCGACCGCATCGCCACCGAAGCGCCCAAACTGGTGGAAGACTTCGTACCCAAAACGGTTTCCCTCACCACGCTGCAGAAAGTGCTGCAGGGTCTGCTGCAAGAAGACGTGCCCATCCGCGATATGCGCACCATCATCGACGTGCTGGCCGAACACGTGCCTCGCATGAGCGCCAACGGCGGCACGGTGGAGCCTGCCGAACTGGTGGCCCTGGTGCGCCAGGCACTGGGCCGGGCCATCACTCAGGCGCTCTTCCCCGGGCAGGGCGAAATGCGGGTGATCGGCCTCGACGTGAATCTCGAGCGTGTGCTGCTGCAGGCCGTGAACGCCGGCGGCGCGCTCGAGCCCGGCCTGGCTGATACGCTGCTACAGCAAGCCGACGCCGCCGTGCAAGCTCAGGAACAAGCGGGCGACCCACCGGTGCTCATGGTGCAGCCGCCGCTGCGCGCCTCGCTCGCCCGCTTCTTGCGCCTGCATCTGCCGCATCTGGCCGTGCTCTCGAGTGCCGAAATTCCCGATGACCGCACCATCCGCGTGACCGCCATGATCGGGGGCAACGCTGCATGAGCATCCGCCGCTTTACAGGCGCCACTGCCCGCGACGCCTTGCGCCAGGCGCGCGAAGCCCTGGGCGAAGACGTGATGATTCTGGCCAACCGTCAACTCGACGACGGGGTAGAAGTTCTGGCCATCAACGAAACCGGCCTGGCTGAACTCGAAGCTGGCCTCGACGCCGGCGCGCTGGCATCGGTGACGGCAAACGAAACAGCGTCGTCCGCGGCTTTGGCGTCGGCGGCCGGGCTGAGCGAGGAGGTTCGGCAAGCGCTGGGCGATTTGCGCGGCGCCATGGAAAGCCGTATCGACGGCCTCATCTGGGGCGAAACCATGCGCCGCGCGCCGGTGGGGGTAACCGTCTACCGCAATTTGCTGGGGGCTGGCTTCAGCGCCGCGCTGGCGCGAGCGCTGACGGAACGTCTGCCCAACAACAGCGTCCCCGATACCGCCATGCAATGGGTGCAGGCTGAGCTGGCGGCCAAATTGCCGGTACAAAGCGACGAAGATCAGCTCTGGCGCGAGGGTGGTGTATTTGCTCTGGTGGGTCCCACCGGGGTGGGCAAAACCACCACCACCGCCAAGCTCGCCGCTCGCTGTGTACTCAAGTTCGGCGCTGAGCGCGTGGCCATGCTCACCACCGACGGCTACCGCATCGGCGCGCATGAACAACTGCTTATCTATGGCCGCATCCTCGGCGTACCGGTCTTGCCGGCTGGTGATGCCGACGCGCTGCGCGATGCACTGAATGAACTCAGTGGCAAACACGTGGTGCTGGTGGACACCGTGGGAATGAGCCAACGGGATCGCCAGGTGGCGGAACAGGCCGCCATGCTTTGTGGCGGCGGCCAGCCCGTGCGGCGCCTGCTCGTGCTCAACGCCGCCAGCCACGGCGACACCCTCGATGAAGTGGCCCATGCCTACCGTCAAAGCCAGGCCGGCAGCGCCCCGGTTGGCTGCATCATCAGCAAGGTAGACGAAGCCACCCACCTCGGCGCCGTGCTCGACACCGCCATTCGCCACCGTCTACCCATCCACTACGTGAGCAACGGCCAGAAAGTCCCCGAGAACCTGCTTCGTCCCAACGCCAGCAAACTCGTGGCCCGAGCGCTCGCTCAAGCCACCGCCCGTTCGCTCTACACCCCCAGCGAAGCTGATCTGGCCATTCTGCGCGCCACGCCCAAGGAATCTTCTCCGCAAGAAAGCAATGACGCTGATTCGGTCGAGGGCCCCGCCGATGCGTCTCGTCATCAGCCTTCCGCACGAATCGGCAAAGCCAGTTCGGACCGACACCACCGCTTCCTCCGTGCCGCCGTGGCTGCCAGTGCTCCCAGCGTGGACCAGGCTCGCTTCGACCAGGCGCTTCACGATCTCAAGAACGATCGGGCATTCCAACTGGCCCAACATTTATGGCGGCAATACACCGGCGGCGACACCAGCCTGGCCCTGGGCACCGATGCCGTACTGGCCGACGTGCGTGTGCATCAAAGCCAGAGTTGCGAGCACCATCTGCTTGCATGGCACCTGAGCCTGAAGAAGCCCGCCGCCACCTCGGCTCATCCACGGCTGGCGCCCAGCCTGCTTTTCAGCGATTGCGGCGACGCCCTGGGGGCCCCAGTCTGTCACGCGGCCACCCCCCAGAGCACGCTCACCACTCAGCACGAGCAGCCGGCGCTGCCAGCCGGGCAGGGCGATACCGCCCCGGCTCGGGCCCGCTGGCTGAGCGCGCAATGGCCAGGCGACAAGCTGGTGCATGGCTTTGAGGCGCTCTCATTGGCTAATATGAAAGCCATGCAGCTTGAGGGGCGGCTCTGGTTGGCGCTCTGCACCCAGGCCCAACGCGTCAGCCATCAACAGCATGTGCTCACGGTCAAGGGCTTGGCCGGCAGTCTGGGCTATTTGCCCGCCGGTGCACTCAGTCACAACCGCAGTCTGTGGGTTGCCACCGCAGCAGTGCAGTTGCCGGGCTGGCGCGGGTCAGCGGCACGCCATGCCTCAAGCGGGCCGGAAGTTGGCGGCGCAGAGCCGCAGCCTTTGCGCCTGGTGGTGGTGCGCGAAGTGGATTCCACCTCGGGGCGCTGTCTTGCCCAGCACCATGGCCTCGCGGCGCTGCCGCTCAGTGTGGGCAGCGCCACACTGGCGCAATGGTTGTGGATGGGTACAGCAGTGCGACAATGTCGTTCATGGGCGGAAATGGCCGAGCGGCGGCTCGCACTGGCCGCCAACCCGCAAGAAGCCCTGCCGGCGCGTCTGTTGCCAGCGGCGCAGCTGGGCTTGGCGGCCTGGCAAGCCGCCCAACGACCGGCAAGTGCGGCAGCGGTGGTGCTGGGTCTGGCCCAGCTGCCCAAGCGCCGGCTTGATGCCGGCATCGATGCCATGGTGCGGCTCTTTGCCGCTTTGGAGTTCACCTCGGAGGGCAACGTATGACCACGTCGGCCAAGGCCAACACCAAAGCTACATCCCAGCCTCAGTCGGATCAGGCGGCTGGCTTGCGCTCGCTCATGGCGCGCCAGGGCCCCCGACTGATCGTGGTGTGCGAAGACCGCGACCATCCTGCCACCCGCCGTGGTGTGGCCAGCAGTCTGGCGGGCGCGTTGGGTCGTCAGCGCCAGGCGGTGTTGTTGCTCGACGAAAGCCGTCCCGAACGCATGCGCCGTTGGTTGCCCGACCCCGCCGAAGGCGGTGGCCCGGCGGTGTTGCCGCTGGCCGAACTCCCGGCCACGCTGGGCGAACTGCTGAAGGCGCAAGACGGCCAACGCCTCAATGTGGTGCTGATCGATGCGATGGCCAACGCCGACGGCGGGCTGTCGCCACTGGCTTCCCAGGCGCAGGATGCGCTCGTGGTGTTGCCCGGCAACGACGACAGCGGTGCGGCGCTCACCAGCGCCTACGCCACCATCAAGCAATTGCATCAGCGTCACGCTGGCATTTTGTTTCGCGTGATCGTTACGGATTGCGCCGTGGAATCGCGCGCCTACGGCGTGTTCTGTCGCTTGGCCACGGTGGCTTCGCGCTACCTTACCGTGCGTCTGAGCTTTGTGGGTCATTTGCCGCCGGCTGCCCAGTCGTCTGACCCAGCCCTGATGCGCGCCTTCGATCGGGTGGCCGCCAACCTGCCGCTCTGGTCGCGCTGAACCCCAGGCTCCTCTCCGGCTGCATATTGCAGGCCGTCACCCTAAAAGCGCCCGGCTGCCCATAGTCAATTCCCGTTTGTACCTCGGCCCGGGTTGCATTTTGTGCTCGCTTTCGCGGCCCACCACACTACAATGATTCACAGCCGTAGCCTTTGCTTGCGGTGAGCTGCCCGGTGCGCTTGGCCGGGGCATGTCCAGCAAAATCTTGCGTCAAGGATCATCCATGAAATCCCTCAAGTTGTTGCTCGCCGGCGTGGGCGTTGTTGTGCTCGCCGCCTGTCAGTCCCCCTCCGGGGCCCATAGTAAGAACAGTGGGTCTGCCGAATTCACCTGCATTGCCGGAACCCTGGGCGGCGCCGTGATCGGCGGCGTGTTGGGTAGCACAGTGGGTGGCGGCCGTGGCCGCACAGTGGCTACCGCTCTTGGCGCTGGCGCCGGCGGTTATCTGGGCAACACCATGGGTTGCAAATAAAGGAGCACGATCACATGAAATTTCCTCTCACGATCTCTTTCGCTCTGGCGCTCAGCTTCCCGGTGGCAGGTCTGGCGGCCGACCACCCCGGGCTCATGACCAAACACCAGTTCGATCATAT
>JAJUJN010000173.1 GCA_029265335.1 Alcaligenaceae bacterium | reverse complement strand
GCGCCACCGACCGATGTCTGTTGAAGGCTGCTCGATGAGCAAGGCCGCGAACTTTAGCAAGCTGGGTGGGGCGTGTCAAGCCGATGGGCATTGATGAGGTACACGCCCCCGCCTCGCTGCATCCCAGACTGTATCGTGACGAGGCAGTTCAAAGATACCGCTGCCCCCTCAGGAAATCAAGAGGCTCTACGGGAGAAAATCAAGACATCCTACGGCGAAGTGGCCGGCTTGCTCCATGGGTTGGCCAACAATATCCATCCACTTGGAGTATTGTGCCGGTACTTCTTTGATTCACTTCCGTAACAGTTCGAGTGCCGCAGGGTTTAACCTTTGTTCGGTTCCAAGCTGACGCCCTCGTTGATATTCACTGGCAGCATGTCCTCCAGCCTCTTTGTTCTCCTGCTTTCCCTGCTCCTCGGCCTGCAGCCGGTAGCCACCGACCTCTACTTACCCGCCCTGCCCGCCATCACGACGGCTCTCGACGGCACTGTCGCTCAAGGCCAGATGACACTCAGCGTGCTACTGCTCACTTTTGGCGTATCGCAACTGGTGTGGGGACCCATCTCAGATCGCTTTGGCCGTCGTCCGATACTTCTCATCGGTGTGGCCGGCTACACAGTAGCGGCCGTGGGCGCCATGCTCGCCACCACGATGGAGCTTCTGGTGTTTTGGCGCGGGGTGCAAGGCCTGGCGATGGGGTCGGTGGTGGTGTGCGCGCGAGCGGTAGTGCGTGACCTCTATCCTGGCGCTCTGGGCGCCAGGGCGATGAGCAAGGGCTTGTCGGGCCTGGGCATCATCGCCTGTGTCAGCGGGCCCCTGGGCAGCCTGGCTGCGGCCTTGCTGGGTTGGCGCGCCAGTTTGGGGGTGCTCACCTTGTTTGCCTTGGTCACACTGCTGATCGTGGCCTTGCGCCTAAAGGAAACCCTTCACGAAAAAGACCCCCACGCTCTGCGACCGGTTGCACTGGCACGCAACTGGATCCACATTCTCGGCAATCGCACCTTCTGGGCGTTCAGCCTATTGGCCACAGGCTCCTACGGCTGTCTGTTCACCTTTTTGGCCGCCTCCTCTTTTGTGCTCATCGACGTGCTGGGCGTGTCACCAACGGTGTATGGCTTGCTTCTGGCCACCATGTCGTTGTCATATATCAGCGGCACTTTGATCTGCCGTCGACTGCTGTTGCATTTGGGGGTTCGTCGCACGGTATTCGTGGGAGGTGCACTATCGTTTGCCGGGGGCACGATCATGGGCACCTTGGCCCTGGCCGGCGTGAGTCATGCCGCGGCCATCATGTTGCCGCTGTATCTCGTGATCTCAGGCCATGGCATTCACCAAAGCTGCGGCCAAAGCGGCGCGGTGTCACCTTTTCCGCGCTCGGCTGGTGTAGCAGCAGCCCTGAGCGGCAGCATGATGACCGTGATGGCATTTTCCACCAGCCTTTGGTTGGGTCCGCGCATGGACGGCACCGTGTTGCCGCTCACCAATGGCATCTGGTTCTGGGCCACGTTTACCGCCTTCATTGCCTGGTTCATGGTGCAACGTTTGACCGCCTCGCCGCACGACGACTGAAGCTCCTGTGGCATCATGACACGATAGCGGTGGTTCCCGTGCGCAACACATTGGTGGGAGGTATCTCCGATGGCACACGAAGTTCAGAACCCCATGGCCTATCCCTATCGAGCCGTGGTGATGATCGTTGTCACGTACCCAGATGGCAGCGAGGCCTACGGCACAGGCGCATTGGTAGGTCCCAACGATGTGCTCACGGCCACCCACGTGCTTTACTCTCCGGATAACGGCGGCCAGGCCGTTGATATTTCGCTATATCCGGGCGCTGATTTCAACGGCCAACGTGGCGACTTCGACGACATCGGCGTCAAACCCCTGGAGTACTTTCACTGGGAGGCAATAGCCTGGCCCAGCGAAGTGTTCGTGGACCACACCAATCACTACCTCACCTCGTACGAGTCGCAATACGACGTGGCGCTACTGGGGATCGATGAAGCCATTGGGTATGAACTCGGTTGGTTCGGGCTGGCCACTGGCTACAACCACGCCACCTGGGCTCATCAAATCGGTTACCCCTCGTCGGGCACAGGAATGATGGCGGGTGAAATCTACGTGTCGCCCCATTCCCAGTATTGGATTTACCAGGCAGAAGGTTGGGGAGTGGGCACCCACATGGGTGCAGGCAGTTCCGGCGGGCCCCTTTATGTGGAAGAAGCTGACGGGCCGTATATCATCGGCGTGAAAAGCGCGGGCAGTACATTCAACAGCGTGTGGGCAGACGTCGACTTTGTGTACGATGAGTTGCAGGCGGCTATCGCAGCCAACGATTATCTGTTCGCCCACGAGCTTCCCCCCGAGCCTGAGCCTCAACCCGAGCCCATACCTTGGCCGGTGCCAGTGGAGCATGCTCACATCTATAACCAAATTTTCTTCAGCAGCAGCACCGCCGGCAACATGGTGGGCAGTCCGGCCCTCGATCTGATGGTGTATGAATCGTCGCGGCACGATTTCCACATTTCGCGCGAGCTCGACCATATTGCCGTGAGCTTTGTGGGAAGCACCGCCACCGACCGTCTTTACGACGTGGAGCGAGTGCAATTCTCCGAGGGCATCCTGGCGCTGGACACCGATTATCTAGATGCCGCCGGCAGCGCTTATCGTCTCTACCAGGCGGCCTTCGACCGCGAGCCTGATCTTGGGGGTCTCAACTACTGGATCTTGCAAATGGACATGGGCAGCTCACTGCAGGATGTCGCCACCAGCTTTGTAAGCAGCGCTGAGTTCCAGGATCTTTATGGTGCGCAACCCAGTGCGGAAGCCTTGGTGAACCAATACTATCTTCACGTGCTGGCTCGGGCGCCCGATACCGAAGGGTTCAATTACTGGGTAGATCAGCTGAATAGCCCCAACGGCCTCACACCCGCTGAGGTATTGGCGTCGATCTCGGAGAGCGCCGAAAACATGGCTCGCGTAGCCCCTGCCATCAACGATGGCATCTGGTTGGGTTAAGAGCCTTGCCGCTGCCCGCAATACCCACGCTCACCCACCCCTTCAAACCGTAGCGTTCAGGTAAGCTTCGCGGTACCTTCGGTGTTCCTTTCAACCCATAACCATCACGAGGTATTCCATATGATCGATCCCCATTGCCATAGCAGCAGCATCTTGGTTGCCGTCGATCCCAAGCGGGCATTCCACATCATGGCCGATGGCCTGGAGCAAGGACGGTGGGCCTGGGGCAGCTGGCAGCGCAAGGAGCACGCTCCCGGTATCTACGTGGGCGACTCGATCTTCGATGGACTCCCCACTTATGTGCGCCTGCATCCCGACCCCGAGCGACTGATTGTGGATTACGAAGTAGGACGCAGCCCTGACAACATGCAGTTCCGCAATATGTCACGCGTGATTCCAGGCAAATTGCTGGGCCATGGCGACGAGTCGGCCGTGATCACCCTACTCACCTGGCGGCTGAAATCGCAAACTGACGAAGCCTGGGAGCAGATGGGTACCGTGCACGAAGCTGAGATGTACCTGATTCGGGGTTTGCTGGAGCGTGCCCACACCTCTTGAGGGCAAGTCAGCTGGCCGCTGAAGCAGCGTAGCGGCCGGCTCCGCCCAGGTAGGCTTGCTGCACTGCAGGGTCGTTACTCAATTCAGCTGACGTGCCCTGCCCCACGATCTGCCCGTTTTCGAGCAGGTAGCCGCGATCGGCCAACGCCAGGCTGCGTTTGGCGTTCTGCTCCACCAGCAGGATGCTCAACGACTGTTGTCGCACCTGCTCCAGAGCCTTGAACAGCTCGCCCGTCATGAGTGGCGACAGGCCCAACGAAGGTTCATCGAGCAACAGCAAGCGTGGGTTCGACATGAGCGCCCGCCCGATGGCCACCATTTGCTGCTCGCCCCCGCTCATGGTTTGCACCACTTGCTTCATGCGCTCCTTGAGCTTGGGAAAGAGCGAAAGCACCTGCTCCAGGTTTTGAGTTTCGCTTGCCCGAGCGCGCTTGGTGAAGGCGCCCAGCTGCAGGTTCTCGCGAACGGTGAGCTCACCAAAAATGCCACGGCCTTCTGGCACCAGGGCGATGCCGGCCTCGACGATGGCCTGTGGCGTGAGGTTGGTAATGGCTGTGTTATCGAACTTGGCTTCGCTGCCGGGTTGAGCGGGCACCAGCCCGGCCACCGACTTGAGCAGCGTGGACTTGCCCGCACCGTTGGTGCCCAGTATCACCACCACCTCGCCCGACGCCACTTCCAGATTCACGCCTTGCAGTGCCATGTGCTGCCCATAGGCCACTCGCCAATTGCGAACCTCAAGCATCGTCGTCTCCCAGATAGGCGCGTATCACTTCGCGTTCGGCCAGAGCCTGCTCGGGCGGACCGTCGGCGATCTTGGCTCCAGCGTTCATCACCACTACCCTGTCGCACAAGGAGCGAATGGCGTCCATCACGTGCTCGACCAGCACCATGGTGGCGCCATCGTTGCGCAACTGGCGCAGGAGCTCGATGGCCTGTTGGAGTTCGGAAGGGTTGAGGCCCGCCAGCCACTCGTCGAGCAACAGCAAGCGCGGACGCAATGCCAGCGCGCGCGCCAATTCGAGGCGCTTCTGGTTGATATAGGTGAGATCGCCCGCGGTCTGGTCAGCGAACTCGGCCATTTGAATGCGCTCGAGCAAGGCCATGGCCTCGGCGTCGGCCTTGGCGCCGGCCAGCCGCGCGGGGCCGAATGCCAGGCCAGCTTTGACGTTTTCCAGGCAGGTGAGCGAACCCATGATTCGCACCAGCTGAAAAGTGCGCGCCACACCGGCACGCGCAATGGCATAAGCCGGCATGCCCACCAGATTGCGACCTTCGAGGAGGATGCGGCCACGATTGGGCTTGAGTGCCCCGGAGACGAGGTTCATGACCGTGGTTTTGCCCGAACCGTTGGGCCCGAGCAAACCGACGATTTCGCCGGGATTGACGTGAAAGCTCAGCTCGTTGACCGCCACCAGGCCGCCGAAGCTGCGGGTGAGCTCCTCGACTTGCAGAATAGGCGTGGCCGCGGTCATGGCGAGTTCTCCACCGGCGGAGCAGGCTTGCGCTTGCGCTCGATGAGGCCGGCCACACCATTGGGCACCAAATACACGATGGCCATGAACGTTATGCCCAGAAGAATGCTGAAGTAGTTGGGGAAGTTTGCCGACAGGTATTCAAAGAGGAACACGAGAGGAATGACCCCGAGCGCCGGGCCGTAGAGCCGGCTGGCGCCGCCCAGCAGAGCCATGATCACCACCTGAAACGACACGATGGGGTTGAAGGCGATGCTGGCGTCGAGGTAAGTCCAGCGT
>JAJUJN010000435.1 GCA_029265335.1 Alcaligenaceae bacterium | reverse complement strand
GGCGGCGCGCCATGGCCAGTTCCACGACCGTGGCCATGCCTTCGGCCTGCCGAGCTTGCACGGCCTCGAGCACGGTGTTGGCATTGGCCAGGCCTTCAGTGGTGACTTCCACGCGCGAACGGGCCACTTCGTATTGATAATAGGCGAGCGCCACGGCTTCGATCAGCCGCTGGTGTGCGCCCTGAAAGGCAATGTTGGCACCAAACGCCAGATGGCGCGCGCCGGCCCGCGTGGCTTCGCGTTCGCCAAAATCGAACAGCAGCCACTGGAGGGTGAGCGCAGGAATCACCCCCTTCACGGTGGTTTCGATCTCATCCAGCTCGCCCACCGCGTAAGGCAGGGGCGAATCAAATCGCTGCCAGCCGGCCACCACGGTGGCGCTGATGAGCGGCAGAAAGAGCGACTCGGTCATGCCGGCCTCTACCGCTGCCAGCCGCGCCTGCTCCCAGGCCATACGGGTAAGCGGGTTGTGACGCTGCGCGAGGTCGATCAACTCGGCCAGGGTGAGCGGGTGACTGGGCAACTCTGGCGCGGCTTCGAACACCGCGGCGGCAGGGTTGGCGGGCAAGCTGAACTGCGCAGCTTGCTGTTGCGGCGCCCGGGAGGTTTGCTTCTGCGATGCCGGTAATGTAGGTTCTGCTTCGCTCGCGATGGTGCGCTCTTCGGGGCGTTCATCCACGATCCACGGCGCTACCGGGCTGGGAGGCGCCAGAATGGGTGTGGGCGCCTGGCAGCCGGCGAGCAGCGCGGCGGCGACCAGTGCCACGGCGACGGGCATGCCGCCGCCCAGGCTGGGCCACGATCGGTGCGGTGAAGGCGAGGAAGAGAGCGTGGTCATGCGAGTTGGTTCCGTTGCTGTTGCCAGGCGTTCAGGCGCGCAGCCAGATCGCCGTGGGCAGGATCGCCGTTGGGCACACTCAAGCGGGCGGCGAGCGCTTCGGCTTGTGCGGTGAGCCGACGCAGCTCGTGCCAACTGTGGGGGTCGGGCCGCTGGTGGCGTGGTTCGAAACCGGCCAGGCGCAGGATGTCGCGAGTTTGCCCCAGGCTCTGCTGAATTTCGGCAGCGGCAGCGGTGCGCTGGCGCATATGTGTGGGCGGTAATTGTGCCAAGGTTTTCAGCTGATCCTCGGCGTTGGCCAGGTTGCGTTTGACGGTATCGACGGCGCGTGCAGGCCAGAAAGTGGTGAACACTACAAATACCACCACGTTGCCGAGCAGCACGCCGTAGATGCGGTCGAGCGCCACACTCACACTGGGGTCGGGCCCAAAGCCCTGCAGCACGGTGAGCAGAAAAGCCAATGCAATTTGTACGCCGGCGTAGGCGATGCGTTCAGGTCCGGTAGCCACCCACGCGGCCAGCAAGGTGCCGAAGAACACCAGAATCATGAGGCCACCCACGTCGTTCAGCGTTGGCACAATCACTTGCACGGAGAAGATGCCCAGCGTGGCGCCGATCAGGCAGCCGATGATGCGCAGGGTGAGCTTGTGAATGGTTTCGGCCGTGGTGCCCAGCGCCACCACATAGCAGGTGATCATGGCGGTGTGGATGTCTTGCCAGTCGATCGCCGTGTAAATGAGATAAGCGATCACTGCCGCCGCGGTGGTCTTCAGCGCATATTCGGTGTAGACGGGATTGGTGAAGGCGTCGGGCAGAAAGAAGGGAACGCTGGCGGGCTTGTCGTCGGCTTCTGCTTGAACCCGGCCGGCGAGCACCTCCAAGCTACGAAACAGCGAAGCCAGAGCCGGGTCGGAAATCTGGTCGGGCGTGATGT
The DNA here is from genome assembly GCA_029265335.1 of Alcaligenaceae bacterium. Taxonomy (GTDB): domain Bacteria; phylum Pseudomonadota; class Gammaproteobacteria; order Burkholderiales; family Burkholderiaceae_B; genus Verticiella. The sequence goes on along the minus strand of JAJUJN010000435.1, from coordinate 341 downwards.
CGCTGCGGGCATTGCCCTGGGGCAGCTCGCCCGCCCGCAGAGCCGACGCCCGTTCGCGAAGTTGGCTGGCCAGGGTTTGGGCGGTGAGGGCAGATGGCGCCGGGGCGCTGGCGTGGATTCGCTGGGCATCCAGCCAGGCCGCGGTGGCGAGCAAGGCCTGGTAGCTGGCTTCGGCGGCTTGCGCCAGATAGGCTGTTTCGGCCTTGGAACGCACATGCAGCAGGCGCATCAGCATGGGGCCTTTGGCGGCTTCGGCGTTGCCCTCGTTGAGTGCTTCGCGCAAGGCTTCGGGCAGAGTAGCGGGATCGTCGTCGGGCCCCTCTGGCAGAGGCGTATGAGGG
>JAJUJN010000418.1 GCA_029265335.1 Alcaligenaceae bacterium | reverse complement strand
TTGACGCCCACGCTCATGTTGGGCGCAAACACAATGCGCAGTTTGCGCGCCGCCTGTTCGATGGCGGCCTGAGCGGCGGCGTCGAGACCAGTGGTGCCGATCACCATGGCGACGTTGTGCTCCTCGCAGGCGCGCAGATGTTGCAAAGTGCCTTCGGGCCGGGTGAAGTCGATCAGCACATCGGCTTGCTGTACCTGAGCGAGATCGCTCGTGATGCTCACGCCGCAGGTGTGGCCGGTGAAAGCACTGGCATCGCTCCCCAACGCAGGGCTGTCTGGGAGGTCGAGCGCCGCGGCCAGAACCATGTCGGGAGCGTCGAGAATGGCCTGGATGAGCGCCTGGCCCATACGGCCGCTGGCGCCGGCAACGGCGATGCGATGAGGAGTATTGGCAGTTGTCATGAATACAGCGAGTGAAAAGAGTGAGTGTCAGCGTAGGGGAACGGTGTCGGTACCGGGGCCCAGCGTGCCGCGGGGCAGACCGCCGCCGAGTTCTTCGTTGACCACTTCGGGGGCGATGGGGTTGATCTGTATCGGCTCACCCGGAGTAAGAATGCCTTCGGCCTCGATCGCTTCGTCTTCTGCCTCGGCTTCGAGTGCTTCCGGTAGTGGGCCTTGCGGCAACTCGGGGCTCACCGAGCCAGTGGTGCCAGTGGCGCCACCCGGTTCGCCCTCGGTGACGTCGGGAATGCCGTAGCGCTCATTGTAGGCTTCGGCCGCGGCAGCTTCTTTGGCCTGTTCATCGGCCACCTGGAAGGGCTGCCCTGTGGGCATGGTGTCGCCTTCCCAGCGCATCAGGCGGTCGTGCTCGAAGTACACCTTCAGTTCGCGCAAAACCACGTCGCCGTAGCCTGGTTGATAGCGGTAGGGATACACCCAAAGGTCGGCGTGGAATATGGGTGTGAGGGTGGGTGAGCCGAGCACGAAACGAACCTGCTCGCGCGTCATGCCGGGCTGTAAGCGATCGACCTGCTGTTGTGTAACCCAGTTGCCTTGCTGCACGCTGGCTCGATAGGGCTGCCAGAATTTTCGACCGGAATCGTCGTTGACAGTGCAAGCCACCAAGGCGCCACAAGCCAGCAGGGCCAATACCGGCCGGGAGGAGCGGCAAAGCCGGCGAAGAGAGTGTGGAATGGAAGGGGAAAAATGCACGAAGTGGCCTATATGAGTAAAACCGGTATCATAATAGTTGCTGTACTACTGCAGGAAATCCTGCCACCGGAACACCCGCATGACAGGTCAAAACGAACTTAAGAGCATGGGCCTGAAGGCCACTTACCCCCGGCTGAAGATTCTGGATATCTTCCGCAAGGGCGAAATCCGCCATATGAGCGCCGAAGACGTTTACCGCGCGCTGATGTCGGAAGGAGTGGAGATCGGCCTGGCTACTGTATACCGCGTTCTCACTCAATTCGAGCAAGCGGGGTTGATTGAACGCAACCAGTTCGACGGCGGCAAAGCCGTGTTCGAACTGAACGAAGGTGATCATCACGACCACCTGGTATGCACCGGCTGCGGGCTGGTCGAAGAATTCTACGATGAAGACATCGAACGGCGTCAGCAGCAAATAGCCAAAGATCATAACTTCCTTCTTACCGATCACGCCATGTCGCTCTACGGGCTGTGCCCCGAATGCACTGCCCGGCAGAAATCGCAGAAGCCCGGCCTGGCCAATTAAGGTCAGCTGGAGCTTCGCCATGGGCGCACGCGGCTCCCGCGGCGTCAAAGCCAGGCATTGCCAGGCCACTACCGCTCTCCTATCAGCATCTCGCGTGCATGCCGGCGAGTGGTGGTGGTAATTTCGATGCCCCCCAATAAACGAGCCAGTTCGGCCACGCGCCCTTCTTGATCCAGGGCCTCGATGCGTGACAGCGTGCGCTTTTTGTGCTGGGTTTTGCTCACCTGAAAGTGATGGGCGCCGCAAGCGGCGACTTGCGGAAGGTGGGTTACGCAGAGCACTTGATGACGCTCACCGAGCTCCCGCAACAGCCTGCCCACCACCTCGGCCACCGCACCGCTCACGCCGCTATCCACTTCGTCGAAGATGAGCGTGGGCACGCGCGCGGCCTGGCTGGCAATGACCGAAAGCGCCAGAGAAATGCGCGAGAGCTCGCCGCCCGATGCCACCTTGGCGAGAGGCCGAGGAGTGGTGCCAGTGTGCCCGGCCACGCGAAACTCCACGGTCTGATCGCCATGCGGGCCGGGCTCGGTATCGAGCAAGGCCACTTCAAAACGGCCGCCTGCCATGGCGAGTGTTTGCAT
>JAJUJN010000088.1 GCA_029265335.1 Alcaligenaceae bacterium | reverse complement strand
GGTGCTCGCCACCCTGCATACCAACGATGCGGTTTCTGCCGTTACCCGGCTCACCGACATGGGGATCGAGCCCTTTTTGCTATCGTCGACACTGTTGGGCGTGCTGGCGCAGCGTTTGGTGCGCAAGCTTTGCGCTCATTGTCGCGAGCCGGCCGAACACGACGCCAACGGCGCCGTGCTCAGTTGGCGAGCCAAGGGTTGTTCGCAGTGCCAGCAGTCGGGGTACCAGGGTCGTACCGGCATTCACGAGCTCTTCGTGATCGACGACGAACTGCGCCGCCTGATTCATCAGGACGCCGGTGAACAGACGCTGCGCAGCACCGCAGCTCGCCTGGGCATGCGCACCATGCGCGAAGACGGCGAGCGCTGGGTGCGAACAGGCGCCACGTCGCCCGAAGAAATCATCCGTGTCACGCGCGACGCTTGAGCGGGCCAGGCGTGCTGGCCTGCTCTGTCGCGCCGTCGCCCTCCCCCATCGCTTTGTAAGTTTTTTTGCATTTTCCGTTTTGCCACCATGAATCGTACGCTTGTTCTTCAAGGCCCCCAGCTCGAATCCTCACAGCTCGCGGCCCTTCCCCCAGCACTCCAACAATTGTCTTGGCAGACACTGGCAAACGGCGGCTTCAAGGCGCTCGATGTTCCCGCTGCCGCGCAGGAGCTGCAGAGCGCCCTGAATGCCTGGTGCGAACAGTATCGCGTCGACGCGGCCTGGGTGAAGCCGGGGCTCCAGCTGAGCCACTATCGCGTGCTCGCGATGGACATGGATTCCACGCTGATCAATATCGAATGCATCGACGAAATCGCTGACGCCGTGGGCCGCAAGGCCGAGGTGGCTGCCATTACCGAAGCGGCCATGCGCGGCGAGATCACCGACTTTGCCGAGAGCCTGCGGCGCCGGGTGGCGCTGCTCGAAGGTGTACCGCAATCGGCACTCACCGCCGTCTACGAAGAACGCCTGGGCTTGAACCCAGGTGCTGAACGCTTGCTCGCCGCCGCCCGCCAAGCCGGCCTCACCACTTTGCTGGTATCAGGCGGGTTTACCTTCTTCACCGATCGGCTGCACGAGCGCCTGCAGCTCGACCACAGCAAGTCGAATACCCTCGAAATCGTGAACGGTCACCTGACAGGTCGCGTGTTGGGGGAGATTCTGGATGCCGAGGGCAAAGCCCGAGAACTCAAGCGCCTGTGTGCGAGTCTGGGCGTGGACTCACGACAACACGCCATCGCCATCGGGGATGGCGCCAACGATCTCAAAATGTTGGGCGAATCGGCGCTGAGTGTGGCCTATCACGCCAAGCCGGCAGTGGTGAAGGCCACCGATCAAGCCATACGCTACGGAGGCTTGGACACCGTGCTGGGTTGGTTCGACGATATCACCCACTGAGGCTTTCGTTCGTGAGCTGCCTCGGTTCGTCGGCTGCCCTGCTCTTCGTGGGCTGCACTGCTTCGCGATCTGCCCTGCTTCGTGATCTGCCTTGGTTCGTGACCTCGTTGCGCGTGCCCACGGCATACAGCGTGGCTCAGGCCCACGAGCTGACGGCTCAGCTGTCTTTGCCCTCTTTGCTGTCGGGCGGAGGAAAGGGAAACGTCTTGAGCATGCTGCGGGTTTGATCCTGCAATTGATCTTGCATTTGCACAAACAGATTCTTGCTCTGGTCGATGTAGCTGTTCATCATGTTCTGCAACATCGGGGTTTGGACATTCATGAACTGCGCCCACACCTCGGGGCCGAACTGCGGATTGCTGTATAGCGACCGCGACTGCTCCGCGAGCCGATTCTGGATTTCCATGAAGGCCTGCATGTTCTTCTCAAGATAGGAGCCCATGACGCCCTGCATGGCGTGGCCATAGAAGCGGATGATTTGCTCGAGCATGGTAGACGTGAACATGGGCACGCCACCGGTTTCTTCTTCGAGGATGATTTGCAGCAGAATGCTGCGTGTGATGTCTTCTCCCGACTTTGCATCCACCGCCTCGAACGGTTCGTTATCGAGCACCAGCTGCTTGACGTCGGCCAACGTGATGTACATGCTGGTTTTGGTGTCGTAGAGCCGCCGATTGGGATACTTCTTGATCAGGCGAACATCCTTGTCGTTGGATTTTTGCATAAGGGATGTACCGAAAAGATGAAGCCTCGCTGCCGGGCGAACCGGCAGTAGGCACGATGCTTCATCATACCGCGCACTGGCGCCAACGCCGCCGACACGCGCGGGTTTAGCTGCTCAAAAGCGCGCTCACCACCTCAACCCATGTGCAGGCCGCCGTTGAGCGAAAAATCGGCGCCGGTGGCAAACCCTGCGTCGTCAGACGCCAGCCAGGTGACCATGGCGCCGATTTCGTCGGGCGTGCCGAGGCGGCGCACCGGAATGGTGGCTACGATCTTCTCGAGCACCTCGGGGCGCATGGCGCGCACCATATCGGTGCCGATATAGCCCGGCGACACGGTATTCACGGTGACGCCTTTCGACGCCACTTCTTGCGCGAGCGCCATGGTGAAGCCATGAATGCCCGCCTTGGCCGTGGAGTAGTTGGTTTGCCCAAACTGGCCCTTCTGGCCGTTCACCGAGCTGATATTGATGATGCGCCCCCATTGACGCTCGATCATGTCTTCGAGCACCTGTTTGGTGACGTTGAACAGACTGTTGAGGTTGGTGTTGATCACCGCGTGCCAGTCTTCGCGGGTCATTTTGCGAAACACGACATCGCGTGTGATACCGGCGTTGTTCACCAACACATCGATGGGCCCATGCTCCGCCTTCACTCGGCTGAAAGCCTCCACGGTGGAATCCCAATCCGACACGTTGCCCACCGAAGCATAAAAGGTATAGCCCTGGTCGGATTGCTCTTTGAGCCAACGGTCGTAATCGCGGTTGGGGCCGCAGCCGGCCACGACCTTGAAGCCTTGCCGCGCCAGCCGCTGACAGATCGAGGTGCCAATGCCACCCATGCCGCCGGTTACGTAAGCCAATTTCCCGTTCATGGGAAGTTCTCCTGTGATGCTCCACGCCGTGCACGGCTCTGGAGTTATAGCGATGAAAAGACGAGAGCAGTCTTTTGTGCTCCCGTTACGAATACAAGCACTGCCGGATCAAACCGCACGCACACGCACATAACGACCGGGAGCCGCTTCAGTGGGCGGGTAATCGGCGTTGCCCGCCTGGGTAGGCGCTGTAACCTGGCCCCCACCGTGGCTCGCCAACCAGTTGCCCCAGTCGGGCCACCAGCTGCCGGGTTGTTCTTCGGCCTCTGCCAACCATTGCTCGGCTTCGGGAAACTCACCAGACGGCTCGTGAACCCAATGGCTGCGCCGGCCCGCCGCCGGCGGATTGATGACTCCGGCGATGTGACCCGATGCCCCAAGTACGAAGCGCTTCGGTCCAGGCAGCACCTGCGTTGATGCATAAGCTGACTTCCACGGCACGATATGGTCGTCGCGCGAGGCATAAATGTAGGTGGGCAATTCGAGCTCTTGCAGATGCAGCGGAGTGCCGGCCACTTGCAGATGCCCGGGCTTGATCAGATTGTTTTCGAGATAGGTGTTGCGTAGGTACCACACAAAGAACGGTCCGGGCAGGTTCGTGCTGTCGGCATTCCAGAACAGCAGGTCGAATGCACGGGGCTTTTCGCCTTTGAGGTAATTGCCCACCACATAATTCCATACGAGTTCGTTGGGCCGCAGGAACGAGAAGGTGGTGGCCAGTTCCCAGGCCGGCAGCAAGCCGCCCAGGCCCAGTTGCTGTTCGCGCAAGGCCACATGGGCCTCATCGATAAAGACATCAATCACCCCCGTTTCCGAGAAATCGAGAAACGAGGTGAGCAAGCTGAGTGAGGCCACTGGATTCAGCCCCTGGGTGCGCGCCACGGCCAGAGCCGTGGAAAGCATGGTGCCGCCTACGCAAAACCCCATGGCATTCACTTGCGGCTGACCCGATACCGCCCCCGCCACGGCCAGCGATGTGAGCACGCCCTCGCGGATGTAGTCGTCCCAGGTGGCTTGCAGAATGCCGTCGGTGTCGGTGGGCATGGGATTTCGCCACGAAATGAGAAACACGGTATGCCCCTGCTCCACCAGCCAGGCCACCAGAGAATTACGGGGCTGCAGATCGAGTATGTAGTACTTGTTGATGCAAGGCGGCACAATGACCAGAGGCCGTGCGTGCACCGTATCGGTGCGCGGCGCATATTGGATGAGCTGCATCATCCGGTTTTCGAAGATCACATGGCCTGGCGTTACCGCCACGTTGCGGCCCACCTCGAATTGAGATTCGTCAGTTTGCGAGATGCGGCCCTTGCTGATGTCTTCGAGCAGATTGGCCATGCCCTGACGCAGGGTTTCACCGTGGGATTCCACCAAGCGACGTTGCGCGTCGGGGTTGAGCGCCAAGAAGTTCGCGGGCGACATGGCGTCCACCCACTGCATGACCGCAAAGCGCACTCGCTCTCGAACAGCAGGCTCCACATCGAGCGCCTCTACCATGCGCATCAAGGTCCTGCTCGAGAGCAGATACGCCTGCGCCGTATAGTAGCTGCCAGGATTGTCGTACCACGCGGGGTCGCTGAAGCGGCGGTCTTTGATGGGGGGGCGTTCGGCCGCTTGCATCACTGCCATCCATTCTTCGGTGAACGCATGCTGAATGCGAGTGAACTCTGCCATGGGCACATGTGCCTGCAGCCAGGAAAGAGCGGGAAATGTGGGCATGGTCAGGTTGGGCATCATGGCGTGATCCTAGATTGAGCTGGCAATACTCTGTTCAACTATGGTGCATGGCCGATATGACACCGTCAACCGTGAAACGCAGGGGGAAAGCCCCTAGCGACGGGGTAACCATCATGCGGCATGATCGTTGAAGACCGTGTCAACTCAAGCAAAGTTCATGCCGGCACCGCAGTGCCATCCCCTTTCAACCAGGCCAAAGTCACAAAACGACCGGTGTGCCCGTCGCGGCGATAAGAAAACCAGCGCGTGTCATTGAATGTGCAACACCTCGACTGGTGCACCTTCGCAACGCCTGCCTGCAGCAGCACTTGTTCTGCCTGGCCCGCCAGGTGAAAACGCCACTTTTCCGGGTTCGTCGGGTCTGGCGTGAAATGGGCTCTACCCTCATCACCAAAGGCCTCGCGCACATCGTTGCCCACCTGATAAGCGTTGGCCCCTATACCCGGCCCCACCCAGGCTTCCAGCGATCCCGCCGCCACGCCCAACACTTGACTGAGACGCTCAACGCCGAGAGACAAGATGCCATCTGCCAGGCCGCGCCAGCCCGCGTGGAGCACCATCACGCCGGCGCCCGAGGGTTCGGCCAGTACCACCGGCAAACAATCAGCCGTCATGACGGCCAGCACCCGCTGACATTGACGGGTAAATGCGCCATCGGCCTGTGCGCCCTGCAGGGATTGCGGTTGATCGGCGTCCAAGATCTGCGTGCCGTGCACCTGCTCCAACCACAGTGGCTCTGCCGGCAATGCGCGCGTGAGAATCTCGCGATTTCGAAGTACATGGTCGGGGTTGTCGCCCACGTGCAACGCGACATTGCCTTGATCGTAGGGAGGCAAACTGCAACCCCAGAGGCGCGTGGTGCTGTGCACCGCCACCCCGGGCCATGACGGGCCATCGTGCCAGTGCGGGTGCTGACCTGAAAAAAGGCGTTCGACGGGCTTGCTGTTGCTAGAAGTCATCGTAATACTCGTCGTCGAAGTCATCACCTGTTTGGCGCGGCGGCTCGGGCTCCCATTCGGTGTCGGCAAGCACGTTTTGCATATCGGCCGCCAATTCGCATTCATACGTGGCCGTTTCGCCCGTGTCGGGGCACACGAACCCCAAGCGCCAGGCATGCAACATCTGGCGTTGGGCTTCGCCCAGTTCCCGACCACCGTAAAGCACATCTCCCAGAAGGGGATAACCTGCCTGGCTGAGATGCACCCGGATCTGATGCGTGCGTCCGGTGCCCAGGCGACACACCACTTCCGACACCGGCTGGCCCTGATAGATGCCGCACCTGAGAGGCTCAACCCAGGTAAGCGCCGGCTTGGCAGCCACGGGGCGATGCGCGCTCATGCGTATCGGCACGCGAGGGTCGCGCCCTATGGGAGCGTCGAGCTCGAGCTCGTGTCGGAGGTGCCCTTGCACCACAGCCACGTACTTGCGCTCAACACTGCGATCCTGCAATTGCCGTACGAACGCCGTCTGGGCCACTTCGGTGCGAGCCACCACCAGTAAACCGGAGGTGTCTTTATCCAGCCGATGCACGATGCCCGCACGCGCCACGCTGCGCAGTTCGGGATAGCGATAGAGCAAGCCGTTGAGCAAGGTGCCCTGCCAGTTACCGGCGCCTGGATGTACCACCAGCCCGGCGGGCTTGCTCACCACGACATAAGCCGGGGTTTCAGCCAGAACGTTCAGCGGGATATCCTCGGCCACAAAGGCGAGATCTTCGGGGGCCGGCTGCGGCACGACCTGCAGCTGATCTCCCGCCCGGACCGTGTGCCGAGCACGCGTTTCGACCTTGCCGTTGACAGTGACGTGCCCCGCTTCGATCCAACTCTGAATGCGGCCTCGGGAGTGCTCCGGCAGCAATTGTGCCAACAGCTTATCGAGTCGCCCATGAGCACCCGGCGCCACGGTATGCTCCACCATGCCTTCAACATCGGCTGGGTCGCTATCGTGGTGCACGCTGGGTGGTAAAGGAGGCAGATGATTCATGTAGGCTACAACCAGAACGCGCCGCACATTGCGCAGATATAATGGTCCGCTTGATCTCAAGCCCTTTTGCCGGAAACGCCGAGATGCTGCTCACCGCTGTTGCCCCACCCTCTTTTGCGAACACCATGCGAGCCGTGGCCCTACGTTGGCGAATCACAACGCTTGCGGCGATCGTTGTGGCTTTGCTATTGAGCGGCTGCGGCGCCATGGGCGACGGCTCCGAAGAGTTCGACCAGACCGCCGGATGGAGCGTGGAGCAATTGTACCGAGAGGCCAAGAACGACATGGCCTCCAACAACTGGCCCGCTGCAATCACCAATCTGGAACGCATTCAGGCCCGTTACCCCTTCGGCGTGTATGCGCAACAGGCGATGCTCGACCTCGCCTATTCGCAGTGGCGCTACGAAGAACCCGAAAAAGCGCTTGCCACCATTCAGCGTTTTCAGCAGCAATATCCCAACCATCCCGCCAACGATTACGCACTCTATCTGAAAGGGCTGGTCACCTTTGCGCCTGAACAAGCTTTTATCAGCGGCATCGTGGGCCAAGACATGGCCGAACGCGACCCTTCCGGCGCCCGCGCGTCGTTCGAAGCCTTTCGCGAACTGTTGGTGCGCTACCCCGAAAGCCGCTATGCCCGCGATGCCCGGCTGCGGATGAACTGGCTGCTCAACACCATCGCCATGGGCGAGGTCTACACGGCACGCTACTACTTCGATCGTGGCGCTTATGTGGCCGCGATCAACCGCGCCGAAACGGTTGTGGCCGACTTCCAGGGCACCGAAGCCGTTGAGCAGGCGCTCTATATCATGATGGTGGCTTACGACGAGCTCAACATGCCAGAGCTGCGCGACGACGCCCGTCGCGTGTTGGTCAGCAACTTCCCCAACACGACCTTGCTCGAAGAAGGCCTGCCACGGTCATCGTTCACTTGGTGGAACCCGATCACCTGGGGCCGCAGCAACTGACGTCACAATAAACTCAGAAGTCAGTCGGCGTACAGGCGGCGGCATCAGGAAGGGGCACTCTGATGCGTTGCGCCGCCCACGCTGCGCCCTGTGTTTCACCAGCCCGGCGGGCGGGCCTTCGGCCTTCCCGTTCTCCCATACTCGCCCGCGGCGGTGGGTGAACTCGCGCCGCCGCGCCAGTGGCGCGTCAGCGCTCAGACAGTACATGGACGCCCCTATTTTGCCTAGCTACCTTTCAGTTCTGGTGATCAGGTATAGATTGCGGCAGTACATCCGGGCTCTGTCGGGCAACTTGCCTGCCTGGCCCCTAATGGATTTTGCTGACCAACTCC
>JAJUJN010000335.1 GCA_029265335.1 Alcaligenaceae bacterium | reverse complement strand
GCGCACGTTCTGGTGGTCGTTGCTTTGGGGCGTGATAAGCGCCATCTTCGCCCTTATTGTTATTGGCTGGCTGGGCATTTTTGCAACGCTTGTGTGGGTTCTTTACCGCATCGTGAAGGGTTGGCTGAACCTGGCCGAGAACCGCCCGATCGGTACGGTGTACTGATTACCCACGCCTGGCGTGTTTTCGACGCGCCGACTCGCCGTGAAGGCGGGTCGGCGTTTTTGCTGTCGGTGCGCTGATGTTTGGGCGTCTGGGAGCCGCGGCGGCCGACAGTGCGCGCTTGCGCCAGTGGCGTGCAAGCGCTGCGGAGTTCAAGAAAGGTGGCCGCTCACAATCTTGGTGAGCTCAAACATGCTGACCTGATCTTTGCCAAAGAGTACACGCAGCTTATCGTCGGCATTGATGTTGCGGCGGTTGGCCGGGTCTTGCAGATCGTGCTTTTTGATGTATTCCCAGATCTTCTTGGTGACTTCAGTGCGCGGTAGAGGATCTGAACCGATGACAGCGGCCAGCTCGGGGCTGGGCTGCAGGGGTTTCATGAACGCGGCACTGGGTTTACGTGTGGTTTTCTTGGAGGCGGTGGCCATCCGAAATTCTCCTGGTGAGTTGCTACCCGCGCAGAATAAAGCCTTCGGCGCGACTCCACAACGGCGAAGACCCTAGCGGGGCTCCGATTATCTCTCATTTTGCCTTGCTAACTCTCAGTCGCCCGGGATTTTGCCAAGGCAAAGGCACTATTCTTCATATTTTTGTGCCCAATGTACAGCCAATGGGCACGGCATGCCGTGGTTTTCTGCATTATTATGCTGGTTGATGCGAGAAACCCACAGTTAGCAGAGTGTAACGTCTCTGGAAGCAGATTGAATTTCCCTTTGGGGCAAATCCGTCTTGCATTGAAAGAGGTGTATCGGCAAGATGGCTGCCGCGCGTCCATCTGCCGATGGGGGTTCAACGCGCTGTCGCCTCGTTCTTGCAAGGCCAGCGTGCACGCAAGGGTCTGTGCTCTGCGTTTCACATTTAACCGATTGCGCTGCATGGCAGCTTGCCGCAGCAGGTCGGAGGAGTCGAAATGAAAGTATCACTCAAAGCTTGTCTTCCCCTGGTCGCGGGCGTGCTGTCCGCATTTTCCATGACTGCAGTGCAGGCGGAAGAGGTTACGCTGCGTGCCATCAGCTCGTTTGCGCCCGGCACCGCATTTGCTCGTCCGTTCGAAGCATTCGTCAAGAAGGTCAACGAAGAAGGGAAGGGCATCGTGCAGATCAACTATCTGGGCGGGCCCGAAACCATGCCGCCGTGTGAGGTTGGTAACGCGGTGAGCAATGGCGTGGTCGATATGGCGAACGTCACCAGCGCGTTCTACACCACGCTGATGCCATGGGCCGATGGTCTGAAGCTGGCCACCGTGGGCATGGAAGAACAACGCAGCAACGGCGCGTGGGAATACATCAACGAATTGCACAACGAGCAGATGAACACGTGGTACCTGGCTCGCACCGGCGAGGGCGTCCCGTTTCATCTCTACACCACCCGCAAGATCGATGAGCCCAACCTCAAAGGCATGACCCTCCGCGTCACGCCGGTTTACAACGCCTTTTTCCGGGCGCTGGGTGGCAACGTGGTGCAAACCGCACCAGGTGAGGTTTACACGGCTCTGGAGCGCGGTGTGGTGCAAGGCTATGGCTGGCCGGTGCAAGGCATTCTGGATCTAGGTTGGCAAGACGTTACCGACTATCGTGTTGATCCGGGCTTCTACAACGTCGACGTCAACATCCTGGTTAACCTCGATCGCTGGAAGAGCCTGACCGACGAGCAGCGCGATTTCCTTACCGAGATGGCCTTGTGGACTGAGAACTTCGACCGCACCACCAACATCGAGATCAACGAAGAAGAGCGGCAGAAGCAGGCCGACGCCGGCATCGAAACCATTACGTTCGATGACGCCACCGCCAAGGAATATCTGCGGATTGCCACCGAGTCGGGCTGGAAACAGGTCGAGGAGCATGCTGGGGCCGAAGAGGTCAAAAAGCTGCGTTCGCTGATCACCAATTGATGGATATGCGCGCTTGCGCGCAAGCTCGCCGGGCCTAGCGCCCGGCTTTTTGTGCCTGACGGATCGCTCCCATGACCACCTTTCCCTGGATGCTTCTCTACGATCGCTTCTTGTTGCTGCTGGGCATGATTGCCGGCCTGCTGGTTCTGCTGATCACCTTCGGCATTGGCGTCGATGTCACCGTAAGAGCCGTGACCGGGCAGGGGCTGTCGTGGCTGATCGATTTGGCCGAGTACGCCATGCTCGGAGTGACCTTTATTGGCGCCCCCTGGGTGTTGCGGCGCGGCGGCCATGTGGCGGTGGAAATCGCGGTGATGTATTTGCCGCGGGCTCTGCGGGAAGTGGTGCGGCGCCTGGTTTGCCTGCTGGGCGCCTTCATTTGCGGCGCGCTCGCTTGGGCAGGAGTGTTGGCTACGGCCACGGCCTATACGCGGGGCAGCCTGATTTTCAAGGCGTTGGTGTTTCCGGAATGGTGGATTCTCGTGATCATGCCCATCAGCCTCACCTTGTGCGCCATCGAATTCTTGCGACAGGCCGCTGTGCCCTTGGAGCGAGCCATCTACCACGACGACACCCACGAAAGCTCTGTGTAGCGGCTGGCAACGTCGGTTCGCTCTCTCACGAAAATTTACGCCCTCACTAAAACGTTCGTTCATCACCATGGATAGGAAACTCTCATGACCTGGGTTGCGGCTTTGGCACTGTTGGCTGGCAGCCTGGTTGGTCTGCTGATCCTGGGGCTGCCGGTGGCGGTCAGCTTCTTTGGTGTGAACTTGCTGGGAGCCTGGTTGTTCCTGGGTGGCGAGGTGGGCGTGATCCAGGTGGTGCGCAACGGCGTGAGCGCCGTGGCGAACTATTCTCTGGCGCCCATTCCGCTCTTTATTCTGATGGGCGAGGTGATGCTGCACACTGGCCTGGCATTTCGCGCCATCGACGCGATCGAGCGCTTGATCGTGAAAGTGCCGGGCAGAATGCCTTTGGTCACGGTAGCGGGTGGCACGGTGTTTGCGGCTTT
>JAJUJN010000078.1 GCA_029265335.1 Alcaligenaceae bacterium | reverse complement strand
CATTGCCGCCGCTCGTGGGACAGAGCCGGGGACGCCGCGGCGCGCAAGTGGTTTGCCCGCTCACGCGACGGCAGAAGCAAGAACAGGGCGCGACCCCTGCAAAGGCCGCGCCCTGTGAAAGAGAGACCACGCGCCGTGGCTACCTAACTGGCACTGTCGGCTGCTTCTGGCGTGACGGTATCTGCCAAGGCCATGGCGCCTTGGTCGTCTTGCAAGGCCGCCAGCATGGCCAGTTGGCTCTTGAAGCTTTCTACGTGCGCCATGAAACGCTCACGCACTTCACCTTCGAGCTCGGCCACCACCGGGATGTCGGCCGATTGGGGATCGATGGGCACATTGTTCACGCGGAACTCATAGTGCAGGTGCGGACCGGTAGCCATGCCGGTGGCGCCCACATAACCGATGAGATCGCCCTGACTCACCTTGGCGCCGCGCTTGAGCTTGTTGTTGAACCGGCTCATGTGAGCGTACAGCGTGCTGTACTTGCCGTTGTGCTTGAGAATGATGGTTTTGCCGTAGCCGCGCTGGTTGCCGATGAACTCAACCACGCCGTCGCCGGTGGCCTGGATGGGTGTGCCCGTGGGCGCCGCGTAGTCGATACCCTTATGCCCGCGCATGGTGTTGAGCACAGGATGGCGGCGCATGCCAAAACCCGAGCTCACACGGGTGAACTCCAGCGGCACACGCAAGAAAGCCCGTCGGCTGCTGCTGCCGTCGAAACCGAAGTAACCTGCGGGCTGACCTTCGGCTTGTGGGTCGAACCACACGGCCTGGTGCGACTTGCCATCGTTGATGAACTCGAGCGCGAGCACCCGGCCGGCGCGCGTGTTCATACCGTTCGACGTGTAGGTTTCGTACACCACGCGGAATTTGTCGCCGCTGCGCAGATCGCGGAAGAAATCGATCTCGCTGGAAAGAATATTCACCATTTGCAGCGTGACGTTGTAAGGCACTCCGGCCGCGTCGGTAGCGCCGAAGAGCGAGCTGCGGATTTCGCCCACACCCACTTGCACGTGACGTTCGGCGGGCAGCGATTGTTCTTCTGCCACAAATTCGCCCTCGGGTGTGCGCAGCACCTCGAGCAACTGCTGCACCACCTTGCCGTCGTCGGCCTGGGCGCCCGGCGTGTGCACGTAGCGCATCCATTGCAGCTCACCTTCTGCATCGACCGCCACCTGAATGGCGCGACCCGGATACAGTTTGTAGATGCTGCGGGCATCTTCGTTTTGAATGAGGAAGCGCTGCAGGGCGCCGTCGCGCACACCCATGCGAGCCAAAAGGCTGGCGACGGAATCGCCGCTTTGCACGCGTTCTTCGAAGATGTAGAGGTTGGATTCGGGGGAGGGGCTGGCGGCCGGGGCGGGCGCCGGGAGGGGGAGGGTTTCGGCAATGTGCGCTACCGTGGGCATCGGTTCTTCGACGTTTTGGGATACCATTCCCACCGCTGCTGCGGCGCCGAAGAGGCCCAGGGCTGCCACAATCAGGAACCGTTGGGCGAAGCCCGATTTTCGGGTTCTGGTTGGCCTGGCATTGAGAGGCATGCAGTCACACCTGGATAAAAGGGGTTTGACAAGACACACGGCGGCTCGCCGGCACCATTTGGCGCCGCAACAATCGCCACCGCAACAGAAAACGGCCGCAAAAGGTTGCCTACAGGGAGCCTTTGCTGCCGCGAGAGAAATTCAAGAGTTGAGAAAGCACGTGAAGAATGGCTCGTAACCACCTAATTTGCATGATGGTTGGCCACAAATCACAAAATTGACTATCCGTGAGTATATCGAATGTCAGAGCCGAAAATCCAGCCTCTAGTGGTAACCCCTGAGGTCGAACAAGATCTCGCCGTTGTCAAGCGCGGTTGCGACGAACTTCTGGTAGAAGCCGAGTTCGCCCAGAAGCTTGCCCGCAGCCGCGCCACCGGCAAGCCGCTGCGCATCAAGCTGGGGCTAGACCCAACGGCGCCGGACATTCATCTGGGCCATACGGTGGTGCTCAACAAGCTGCGTCAGCTGCAGGATTTGGGTCATACGGTGATTTTCCTGATCGGCGATTTCACCTCCATGATCGGCGACCCCAGCGGCCGTAACGCCACCCGCCCGCCCCTTACCCGCGAGCAGATCACCGCCAACGCCGAAACCTACTACGCCCAGGCCAGTTTGGTGCTCGACCAAACGCGCACCGAGATCCGCTACAACTCGGAGTGGTCCGACGCCCTGGGCGCGCGCGGCATCATCCAACTGGCGTCGCGCTACACCGTGGCACGCATGCTGGAGCGCGAAGATTTCACCCAGCGCTATCGCAACGGCGTGCCCATTTCCATTCACGAGTTCCTCTACCCACTCATGCAGGGCTACGACTCAGTGGCCCTGGAATCCGATCTGGAGCTGGGCGGCACCGACCAAAAGTTCAACCTGCTGGTGGGCCGCGAACTGCAGAAGGAATACGGCCAGGAGCCCCAGTGCATCCTCACCATGCCGCTCCTGGTAGGCCTGGACGGCGTGGAGAAGATGTCGAAGTCGAAGAACAACTACATCGGCATTTCGGAATCACCCGACAGCATGTTCGGCAAGCTGATGTCGATCTCCGACGACCTCATGTGGACGTACTTCGAGTTGCTCTCGCTGCGGCCCATGGCCGAGATCGAGGCGTTCCGCCGAGAAACCCAAGAGGGCCGCAACCCTCGCGACATCAAGGTGCTCCTGGCCATCGAAATCGTCGACCGTTTCCATGGCACTGGCGCGGGGCAGAAGGCTCTGGCCAACTTCGAGGCTCGCTTCCGCGACGGCGCCCTGCCCGACGACATGCCGGAAGTCAACCTGGCTGGCGCGCCCATGGGCATCCTGCATCTGTTGCGGCAGGCCGGGCTTTGCGCCTCCGGCTCCGAGGCTCAGCGCAACGTGCAACAAGGCGGCGTGAGAGTAGATGGGCAGCGTATCGAAGACAAAAGCCTCACTCTGCAGGCTGGAACCTATGTGGTACAAGTCGGAAAACGCAAGTTCGCCCGCGTCCACTTAACTTGACGACCCGCACGAGCAGGCCCCGCATCGATTGGGGCCGCTCCCATGCATAAGTCTTAACCGGAGTACGTCATGAAACTCAGCAGCCTTTCGTTCAGCGACGGCCAGGCCCTGCCGGCTCGCTACGCTTTTTGCCAGATCGACCCCAAAAACCATGTGGCCCTGGCCGACAACCAGAACCCGCACCTGGCCTGGTCAGATCTGCCTGAAGGCACGCAATCGCTCGTGGTGATCTGCCACGACCCCGACGTGCCCAGCAAGCCCGACGACGTCAACCAAGAAGACCGCGAGATTCCCGAGGATCTGCCTCGGGTCACGTTTTTCCACTGGGTGCTCATCAACCTCAGCCTCGAACACGATGAAATCGAAGAGTGCGTGTTCTCACATGGCGTAACACCCCGAGGCAAGGAAGGGCCCGAGGGCCCGAACGACACACTGCAGGGTGTGAACGACTACACCAATTGGTTTGCCGACGACCCCGAAATGAGCGGCGACTACTATGGCTACGATGGCCCCTGCCCGCCCTGGAACGATTCCATCGTGCATCGATACGTGTTCACGGTTTATGCACTCAGCGTGCCCAAGCTCGAACTTCAAGGCCGGTTTACGGGCGAGCAGGTGTTGGCGGCCATGGAAGGAAAAATCCTCGATCAGGCCAGCCTTACCGGCACTTATACGCTCAACCCGCGGCTTGCCCCAACCGATATTGGTGTCGGCGACTAGCTCACTTCGACGTGTTTTGGCGGCATAATCGGCTAAACTGGCGTGTTTTCGTCGGTTCAACCCCGCAGGAGCCCCCATGTTCGACCGCAATCGCACCATTGCACAGACCGATCCTGAGGTCTGGGCCGCCATCCAGCAAGAAAATGCGCGCCAAGAGCAGCATATCGAGCTGATCGCTTCCGAGAACTACGCCAGCCCGGCCGTGATGGCAGCACAGGGCACTCAGCTCACCAACAAGTACGCTGAAGGCTATCCCGGCAAGCGGTATTACGGCGGTTGCGAGTATGTCGACATCATCGAGCAACTGGCCATCGACCGCCTCAAGAAGCTGTTCGGCGCCGAGGCCGCCAACGTGCAGCCCAACTCGGGCTCGCAGGCCAACCAGGCCGTGTACATGGCCGTGCTCAAGCCCGGCGACACCGTACTGGGCATGAGCCTGGCCGAAGGCGGCCACCTCACGCATGGCTCGCCGGTCAACGCTTCGGGCAAGCTCTACAACTTCATTCCCTACGGGCTCGATAGCAACGAAAGCCTCGATTACGATCAGCTCGATCGCCTGGCCGCCGAACACAAGCCCAAGCTGATCGTGGGCGGCGCCTCGGCCTACTCGCTGCGCATCGATTTCGAGCGCATGGCCCAAATCGCGCGTGCGCACAACGCCTACTTTATGGTGGATATCGCGCATTACGCCGGTCTGGTAGCGGGCGGCGCCTATCCCAACCCCGTGCCCCACGCCGATTTCGTTACCTCTACCACGCACAAATCACTGCGCGGCCCTCGCGGTGGCGTCATCATGATGAAGGCCGAGCACGAAAAAATCATCAACTCGGCCATCTTCCCGGGCATTCAGGGTGGGCCGCTGATGCATGTGATCGCTGCCAAGGCAGTGGCCTTTCAAGAGGCGCTTCAACCCGAGTTCCGTCAGTATGCCGAGCAGGTGGCGCGCAATGCGCAGGCGCTGGCTCAGGCCCTAACCGAACGCGGCCTGCGCATCGTGTCGGGGCGCACCGAAAGCCACGTGATGCTGGTCGATCTCCGCGCCAAATCCATTACCGGCAAAGAGGCCGAAGATGTTCTCGGTCAGGCGCACATCACCACCAACAAAAACGCCATTCCCAACGATCCCGAAAAACCGTTTGTCACCAGCGGCATTCGGCTGGGCACGCCAGCCATGACCACTCGCGGCTTCCGCGAAGCCGAAGCTACCCGCACCGGCCACCTCATTGCCGACGTGCTCGATAACCCCCGCGACGAAGCCAACATCGCCCGGGTGCGTGAACAGGTCAACGCCCTCACGCGCCAGTTCCCCGTTTATGGCTGAAGCCCGCGTGCCGGTGAGCCCGCACTCCATCCGGGGCGGGCCCGCCCAAGCCGGGCCACCAGCCGGTGAGCCCACATGAAATGCCCGTTCTGCAGCCACCCCGACACCCAGGTCATTGAAACGCGAACCTCCGACGAGGGCGATTCCCTGCGTCGGCGGCGGCGCTGCACGAACTGTGACCGGCGCTTCACCACTTACGAACGCGCCGAAATCGCGATGCCCGTGGTGGTGAAACGCAACGGTTACCGTAGCGACTACGATCCCGCCAAGTTACGCGCCAGCATGGCGCTGGCCCTGCGCAAACGCCCAGTGAGCACGCCTCAGGTCGAGGCTGCGGTCGAACGCATCGAAGAAGCCTTGCGCACCCGCGGCGAACGTGAAGTGGCCTCGCTCTGGATCGGGGAATTGGTCATGAACGAGCTCCGGCAGCTCGATCTCGTGGCCTATATGCGCTACGCCTCGGTGTACAAAAGTTTTGAGGATATCGGAGCGTTTGCCGCCATGGTGGAAGAAATGCGCAGCACGCCTCGCCACGACGCCACATCATCGTCCGGCGACGACTCGGGAGCCTCCTCATGAGCCCTGCTCAACTCAGCTTTCCGTGGAGTGACACCGACCACCACTGGATGCAACACGCGCTCGATACGGCCGAAACCGTCATGGCCCTGCCCACGCCCAACCCAAGAGTGGGCTGCGTCATCGTGCGCGACGGGCAAATCCTCGGTCTGGGGGCTACCCAGCGTGCCGGCGAGGCTCACGCCGAGGTGCGTGCTTTGCTGGACGCTTCGGCCAACGCCTTCGACGTGGCGGGCAGCACGGTGTATGTCACGCTCGAACCCTGCAGTCATCATGGGCGCACACCGCCCTGCGTAGATGCCCTGATCGCAGCCCGGCCGGCGCGCGTGGTGATCGCCATGCTCGACCCCAACCCGAACGTGACCGGGCAAGGCGTGGAGCGACTGCGGGCTGCCGGCATCACCGTTCAAGTTGGCCTCAAGGGCGAAGAGGCCCTGGCCATCAACCCTGGCTTTGTGAGTCGCATGACCCGCGGCACCCCTTGGGTATGGCTCAAGCTGGCCGGCTCGCTCGATGGGCGCAGCGCCCTGCACAACGGCAGTTCACAATGGATCACCGGCGCTGCCGCGCGCCGTGACGGCCACGCCTGGCGAGCACGCGCCTGCGCCGTGCTCACTGGCATCGGCACGGTATTGGCCGACGACCCTCTGCTCACGCCGCGCCATAGCCCGGTCAGCCGCATGCCCACCAAGATCGTACTCGATACGCACTTGCGGTTGCCCCCCCAGGCACGCTTGCTCGACGGCACCCCCACCTGGGTGTTCAGCGCAGTGGACGACGCCGAGCGCCGCAAGGCCCTCGCTGAGCGCAACGCCGAAGTGATCGTAACCCCCTGCACCCCCGACGGCCGCCTCGACCTCGACGCCGTATTGCAGTGGCTGGGCAGCAACGACATCAATGAACTGCATGTGGAAGCCGGCCCCACCCTCAGCGGCGCCTGGCTGCGCGCCGGGCTGGCCGACGAGCTGCTGGTGTATCAGGCGCCGATGTTGCTCGGTGACGCCCAGCCCATGGCGGCGCTCCCTGCAGCCACCATGCTGCCCGAGCAAGCCGAGTTTGCCTTTATCGACACCCGGTTGCTGGGCGATGATCTACGCGTTCGCGCGCGTCACCTCGACTCCTGGGCCGAACTGCTGCGTGTGTTGCCTCTCGACCGCGTCAGCCAGGTTTAACTTCAGCCCCTTCGGCCCGTAGGCGCCTCGCGCCACCACTCGCACGCCCGTGCCACTTGACTTCGCCCCCCGATGACCGACCCTCTGCTTGCCTTTACCATCTTTGCTCTGGTCACCACCCTCACGCCCGGCGGCGCCACCGCACTAGCTACCTCTTCTGGCTTGCACTTCGGGCTGCGGCGCAGCGTGCCACTTTTTGCTGGCATCACCACCGCCATGGCCATGCTCGCCGCACTCGCCGCCAGCGGCTTGGGCATCTTGCTGCTCAACATCCCGGCCGCCACCACCGTTCTCAAAACCGCAGGCACTCTCTACCTTGCCTGGCTCGCCTGGCGCGTGGCCACCGCGGGTGCACCCACTACCGCCAGCCGCCCCGCCGCCCCCATTGGCTTCGTGGGCGGCTTCGCCATGCTCCTGCTCAACCCCAAGGCCTGGATCAGCACACTCAGTGCCGCAGCCTCGTACGCCGCCATCTCACAAAGCCCCTTCGTTCTGGCCGGCACCATGGCCGGCATCTTTTCCGTGTGCTCGGTGATCGGCCTCTGGCTGTGGGCGTCCAGTGGCCAGTGGCTGAGTCAGCGGCTGCGTCGGGAAGCTCACTGGCATTGGGTGAATGGAGTGCTGGCCGCCCTGCTAGTGCTGTCGGTGGTGGGGATCTGGGTTTAAGGGAAGACGGGTTCAACCCCCTTCAGATCAACCGCCGCAGCCGCAAGGCGTTGAACACTACCGAGACCGAGCTCAGACTCATGGCCACTGCGGCAAACATGGGCGAGAGCAGCAAGCCGAAAACGGGATAGAGCACGCCCGCGGCGATGGGCACACCAAACGCGTTGTAGATGAAGGCAAAACCAAGGTTCTGCTTCATGTTGGCCACGGTTTTTTCGGAGAGGTCGCGGGCAATCGAGATGCCGCGAAGGTCGCCTTTCACCAACGTTACCTGGCCGCTGCTCATGGCCACGTCGGTGCCAGTGCCCATGGCAATGCCCACATCAGCCTGGGCGAGTGCGGGGGCGTCGTTAATGCCATCGCCGGCCATGGCCACGATTTTGCCTTCGGCCTGCAAGCGGGTCACGAGCGCGAGCTTGTCGGCAGGCTGCACTTCGCCGTGAACCTCGTCGATATTCAACTGTTTGGCCACAGCATGGGCGGTGGCCACGCCGTCGCCGGTGGCCATGATCACGCGTATACCGGCGTCGTGCAGTGACTGCATGGCTTCTGGGGTGCTGTCTTTAATGGGGTCGGACACGGCCAGCAGACCGAGCAGTTCGTGATCAGCGGCAAGGAACATCACGCTGGCGCCCTTGGCCCGCAAGGCATCGGCCTCTGCTGTGATGGCGCTGGTATCCACCCCGCCCTGCTGCATCAAAGCGGTATTGCCCAAGAGCAAACGCTTGCCATCGACAACACCGCTCACGCCTATCCCACTGCCGGAATCGAAGTTCTCAACTGGGCTGAGCGCCAATTCACGTTCGCGAGCGGCGGTCACGATGGCGTGGGCCAGTGGGTGTTCGCTGCCTTGATCGAGGCTGGCAGCGAGCCTCAGCACCTCGTCGGCGGTTGAAAAGGCTGTGGGCAGGGCCCGCTCGAACGTAGGCCGCCCTTCGGTGAGGGTGCCGGTTTTATCGACGATGAGAGTGTCGACCTCACGGAACTTCTCGATGGCGGCGGCAT
>JAJUJN010000310.1 GCA_029265335.1 Alcaligenaceae bacterium | reverse complement strand
GGCGTTGATACGCACCTGCGGCTCGGACTCGTCCCATTGCTCGATGAGCACGGTGCAGCCATACGGTAGTTCATCACCCACCAGTCGAAAGATTTTTTCGCGAATGATTTCGGCGGCGATGAAGCGCACCGGACGGTCGGTGAGCGAATCTTCGTCGAACATGAATTCGCCCTCGGGCAAGCCTATGCCGATCTCGTCGAGCAGTGGCTGCAACTGGTGACCCTTCGCCGCGCTGACGGGAACCACAGCGTCGAACTCATGACGCGCCATGACCTGTTCCACGAACGGAAAGAGCTGATCTCGATCTTTCAGCACATCGATTTTGTTGACCGCCAATATGTGTCGGGGCCCACGCGGGAGCAAGGGCAGAAGTTGCGCGTCGCCTTCGTTCCATTTGCCGGCTTCCACCACCATCAGCACCACGTCGACGTCCGCCAGGGCCTGGGTGACCACACGATTCATCATGCGATTGAGGGCACCGCCGTGGCGCGTTTGAAACCCCGGGGTGTCAACGAACACGTACTGCAGAGGTGGCTGGGTGAGCACACCATGGATGCGATGGCGAGTGGTTTGCGCCTTGCGCGATACGATGCTGATCTTGCTGCCCACCAAAGCGTTGAGCAGGGTCGACTTGCCCACGTTGGGGCGACCCACGATGGCTACCAGACCGCATCGAGTGGGGGTGGTGTCGTTCATGTTCGTTCTCCCGCACCCTGACGGCGACGTGAGCGTCGGGGAATATCCTGCGCCTGCAAGGCCGCCAGCGCTTCTCGTGCCGCTTGCTGTTCCGCCGCGCGCCGACTCGGACCCCTTCCTTTGACCGGTTCGGATAACGATTGCACTTCACACTCCACATCGAACTCCTGGCTGTGTGCCGCACCATGGGTGGCCACCACGCGATACACCGGGAGCGCCATTTTGCGGCTCTGCAAATGCTCCTGCAGGAGGGTCTTGGCGTCTTTCCCCAGCGTTTGCGGATCGAGCGTGTGCATCAAGGGCTCATACAGACGGCGAATCACCTGACTGGCGGCGTCGAAATTCGCGTCTACAAAAATAGCACCAATGATGGCCTCGAGCGCGTCGGCAAGAATCGAAGGCCGCCGAAAACCACCACTTTTGAGTTCGCCCTCGCCCAGTCGCAACCAGCTCGAGAGCTCGAGCCGTGTAGCGATCTCGGCCAAAGCCGCCTGACGCACCAGACTCGCGCGAATGCGGGAGAGATCGCCCTCGTTGATGCGTTGATACCGCTCGTAGAGCATGGCCGCGACAGCGCAGTTCAGCACGCTGTCGCCCAAAAACTCGAGACGCTCATTGTGGGTTGCGCCCAAACTGCGATGGGTGAGCGCCTGCTCCAGCAGACTGCGGCGCTCGAATCGATATCCCAGGCGACTCTCAAGCTGCTCGAGCTTCATGCCTGCTCACTCCCGCCAAAGACGTTCCATAAATGTTGGTAAGAATTCCCGGCCCGCCGCTGAGACGTCGGCCACAGCGACCGCCTACTGAATGCTGCCGATACGGCTGAGATCGCCAAAATTCATCCAGACCATGAAGGCTTTGCCCACCACGTTGTCGTCGGGCACGAAACCCCAGAACCGGCTGTCGGCGCTGTTGTCGCGGTTATCACCCATGACGAAATAGTGGCCTTCCGGCACTACACAGCGCATGCCGGGCCCACGATACTGACAATGATTGCGATACGGAAAGCTATGGCTAGGCCGAATATCACCGGCACGCCTGCCGTCGAGCAAAATGCGGTGTGGGGTGTCGTTCAGGGTTTCGACATATTCGGTGGCGTAAGCTGCGCGGTCGGGTTCGAAGTATTCACCCACCTGCTCGCGCGGCACTTCTTGACCATTGACGAACAGACGTTTGTTCACATAGGTGATTTCGTCGCCGGGCACGCCGACCACGCGCTTGATGAAGTCGATCTCGGGCTCGGGTGGGTAGCGAAACACCATCACATCGCCACGTTGTGGCTGGCCCACTTCGATCACCTTGTTATGTATCACTGGCAGGCGAATACCGTAGCTGAATTTGTTGACCAGGATGAGATCGCCGGCCTCGAGCGTAGGCAACATGGAGCCCGAAGGAATCCGAAAAGGCTCCACCACGAACGAGCGCAGTGCGAACACAAATACGATGACCGGGAAGAAACTGACGGAGTATTCAACCCACCAAGGCACCCGACCGGCTTCGCGCAGGGTCTGTTCGCGATGCTCCGCCACCGCAGCTTCGCCTTCGAGCTGTCGGATTTGCGGCGCCCGCTCCCGATCAAACTCTGCGGCAGCAGCGGCCACACGCCGGCGGCGCGCCGGTCGCATCGATGCCACATCGAACGTCCAGACAATTCCTGTTACTACCATCAGCACGAACAGGATCAGCGCGAAATTCCAGCTCATTTGTCATCCACCTGGAGGATGGCAAGAAAAGCTTCCTGGGGAATTTCCACACTACCTACCTGTTTCATGCGCTTTTTGCCGGCCTTCTGCTTTTCGAGCAGTTTTTTCTTGCGACTGATGTCGCCCCCATAGCATTTGGCCAACACGTTCTTGCGCAAGGCCTTCACGGTTTCTCGCGCGATCACCTCGGCGCCGATGGCCGCCTGGATGGCCACGTCGTACATCTGACGAGGAATCAGCCCCCTCATGCGGGTGACCACATCGCGCCCACGCGTGCGGGCGCTACCGCGGTGCACGATGATCGACAAGGCGTCGACCCGATCGCCGTTGATGAGAAGATCCACCTTGACCACGTCGGCGCTGCGGTATTCCTTGAATTCATAATCCATGGAAGCGTAACCTCGCGACACCGACTTGAGGCGATCGAAGAAATCGAGCACGATTTCGGCCAGCGGCATGTCGTACACCAACTGCACCTGGCGGCCGTGATAAATCATGTTGGTTTGTATGCCACGCTTGTTGGTACAAAGCGTGATCACCGGCCCCACGAACTCCTGGGGCAGCAGCACGGACACCGTAACGATGGGCTCTCGAACTTCTTCGATCTTGCCCACTTCCGGCATCTTGGCCGGGCTGTCTACTTCCACCACCGTGCCGTCTCGTTTCACCACCTCGTAGATCACCGACGGCGCGGTGGTGATGAGGTCGATATCGAACTCGCGCTCCAGCCTTTCTTGCACAATCTCCATGTGGAGCATGCCCAGAAAGCCGCAACGGAAACCGAAGCCCAGCGCTTGTGACACCTCGGGCTCGAACATCAGGGCAGAGTCGTTGAGCTGCAGTTTGGTCAAGGCGTCGCGCAACAGCTCATATTCGCTCGATTCCACCGGGTAGAGACCGGCAAACACCTGCGGCTTG
>JAJUJN010000198.1 GCA_029265335.1 Alcaligenaceae bacterium | reverse complement strand
CTAGTCGTACGTGCTTTGCGTTGACCGAGCCAGACGCAGGCTCTGACCCTTCCAACATGAAAACGGTGGCGCGAGCGGAGGGCAATCAATATCGAATACAAGGCCGCAAGATCTTTATCACTGGGGCTGACAAAGCTGATTTCGTTCAGGTGTTTGCCCGCACCTTGGATAACGGTGTGGATGCAGGGATCAGTTGTTTTCTGGTTGATCGCAATACGCCTGGCTTAAGGCTAGGCCAAGCATTTGAGCTCATGTCGCCAGACCGCCCCTGGGAACTGATTTTCGACGATGTGGTGATCCCAATGAGTCAGCGAGTTGGTGCCGTGGGAGAAGGGTGGGCACTGGCTCGCGAGTTCCTCGATGTGGGGCGCTTGATACATGGGCCCAAAGCGGTTGGTCGAGCACAGCGAGCGCTGGAGTTGGCCGCGCATTATGCCAATACGCGCCATACCTTTGGCAAACCGTTGTCCAGTCGACAAGCGATTCAGTGGATGCTGGCCGATGCCGGAGTGGAGTTGCACGCGGCTCGGATGATGGCCTACCACGCCGCCTGGAAGGCCGATCAGGGTCAGAATTTTCATTATGAGGCATCTGCGGTCAAGTTGTATGCCAACCAAATGCTGATGCGCGCGCTCGATTGCGCCATTCAGGTTCACGGTGGAATAGGTTTGTCCCGCGAGCTACCGCTCGAAGTGATGTATCGCGATGCGCGAAGTCGGATCATTACCGAAGGATCCGCGGAGATGCAGCGCATGATTATTGCCCGAGAGTTGTTAAGAGATCCGTCGCGATTCGATCGATTCAACGATTGATCTCGACTGACAAACTTGCGTAGAACTGACCCCGTTTTTTCTATCAGGAATTAGTACCAATATGCATAATTTCGACTTGACCTCCGAGCAGATTTTGATGCGCGATGCAGTGCGAAAGCTGGCGCGAGAAAATTTCGAACCTAATGCCGCCAATGCCGATATCAAGCGAAATCCACCTATCGAGAACGTGCGAACCCTGGCCCGCAACGGTTTTACTGGGCTTTCTATCCCCGAAGCCTTCGGCGGTAGTGAGTTGGGTCTGTTGGATCTTGTGCTTGTGGTTGAAGAGCTTGCTCGCGCCTGCGCCAATACTGCAATGTTGTATTCGCTCACCGACGGCGCGACGACACGTGCTCTGACGCGGCTAGGAACAAAGGAGATGCAGGCGAAGTACCTGCCTCAGCTTTCGCGTGCGGAGTGCCTCGCGGCGTGGAGCATGTCTGAAGCCGATGCGGGCTCGGATATTGGCAATGTTAAGACACGTGCCGTACTTGATGGCGACCACTATGTGGTGAACGGCGCCAAGTTGTGGTGCTCGGGAGCCCAGGTGGCAGATCTCTTTCTGGTGTTGGTTCGGCTTACCGACGACCCGGGTCTTCAAGGTGTGGGCGCAATCCTTGTTGAGCGTGACACTCCAGGGTTCCAGATTGGAAGGCATTTGGATCTGTTGGGGTTGCGAGGAACCGGCATGGCTGAACTGGTTTTTCAAGATTGCCGCATCCCCCGCGAGTCCCTCTTCCTGCCCGCCGGTCAAATGCGACAGCTATTGAGTGTGCTGGATGCGGATCGCATTTCTGGTAATCCTCCCATCTGTCTTGGGGTCGCGCAGGCGGCCTTCGAGCACATCGTGCAACATGTCAAGGATCGCCAGCAATTCGGTCGTCCGCTTGCTGACCACCAAGGGGTGCAATGGAAGCTGGCCGACATGGCCATGGATATCGAAGCCGCACGAGCCTTGCTCTATCGGGCGGCAGCCCGCGTGGATGCGAATCAGGCGGCGATTGTAGATACCTCGATCACCAAGGCCTACGTGAATCAGATGGCAGTACGCGTAACGAATGAAGCGATGCAGTTGGCCGGCGCTTATGGTCTTTCAGAAGAGTATCCGTACGAGCGACATTTTCGCGATGTTCGCGGTATGTCGGTGGGTTACGGGACGGTGGAGATACATCGTAATTCTATTGCTCGCGAGATTTTGCGAGGCCATTATTCCAATTGAATTTCAGGAGGCAAAATGAAATTCCAATCGACGATTCAAGCGAGTGACGGCGGAACCTTCGGAGCCTATGTTGCTACTCCTGCCGAGCCTAACGGCCATGCGTTGGTCCTCCTTCAGGAAGCCTTCGGGGTGACGTCGGCGATCCGCATGGCGGCCGACCGCTTCGCCGAAGCAGGTTACCAGGTTTATGCACCCGATCTTTTCTGGCGTTTCGAGCCTGGGCTTCAGTTGAGTCATTCACGCGACGACATCAAGAAGGCCATGGACTTGTTGGAACGCTTTGATCAATCCAAGGGCTTGGACGACATTCGTGCTACGGCCGATCACATCCGTGCACAGTCTGGCTTCAACGGAAAGGTAGCGATTTCCGGGATGTGCCTGGGCGGCTTGCTGACCTACCTCTCTTGTCTTCGGCCCGGATTCGACGCCGGTGTGGGGTTCTACGGTGTGGGCATTGAAAAGGCGCTCGATGAGGCTGTGAATCTCAAGTGCCCCATTATGTTGCACTTCGGTCGCAAGGACGCTTTTCTCCCGCCTGAGGTGCAGGAGGCAATCGCCCAGGGGTTAGCCGACAACCCCAAAGTTGAATTGCATTTCTACGACAAGGCTGATCATGGGTTTTATACCCGTGGCGACGCGAGCGACGTGGCGTTGGCCCATGAGCGTACGCTGACGTTCCTCAATAAACATCTGTGATCTTGCCACTCGTCTGATTTGTTTTTCTTTGCTCACTCTTCCTCCAGTTGCGCCACCACCGCCCGCCAGCCCGACAGCGCCGCCGTGGCCCATGCGCCGCGGTAGGCACGGCCGTTGTGGGTGAAGTTCAACTCTCCATCGGTGGCCTCGCTCAACCGGGCCAGGGGCGGGTCGAGGTCGCTGGCCTGCAGGCCAATGCGGGCGGCATCGGGGTGCAGAGTGATCAGGCCTTGATCGTCTACGGCAAAGAATAGGGTGCGGGGCGGCGGGCTGATGTTGCGCTGCAGATCGGCCGAGAGGTCGCGCAAGAACACCGATGCGCCCAAGGCTCCGACAACTTCGTTATCGGTAAAGATCGGCGCGGCCACGACAGCGGCGTCGCGCCCGGTGGAGCGGCTGTGCACGAAGCTGCCGTACACCGGCACGCCGTCCATGAGGTCGGTGAAGTAATCGCGGTCGCGCAAGTTGGTAGAAGCCAGGCCGTCTACTGTGGTGTAGTAACTGCCGTCGGGCAAGAGATACCAATAACGCGCTGCGCCCAGTTGTTGCTCCTGTGTCAGCAGCAAGCGCTGGATGTCTTCCCATTCGCCCGCCTGGACGCTGGCGGTGTCGGCGAGCGCTTCGAGCGCCTGCAGGCGTTGGGCCAGCGTGGTGTCGATCAGGCCAGCCATCAGGCGCGCCACGGCGGTGCCGTCAATCGCCACCAGGCCGGAACCCGTGCCAGGAGCCAAGTCGAGCTGTTTGCCCCAGTGCGCCAGAATCTTGGCGTAGTCGCCATCGCGCTTCAGGGCTTCTAGGGCTTGTTGCCAGCGTTGTAGTTCACCCTCGGAGGTGCCCCGACTCACGGCGATGTATAGCGGCACCTCTTGCACGGGGTATTGCTCGGCGATGGAAAAGGGGCCCAGGCCTGCCCTTTCAGCGGCCATCGCCACCGAGTCGCTGCTGCCCAGCGCGAGCGTTATCTCGCCGTCGGCCAAGGCTCTGAACATGGCTTCTTCGGCCTCGAATAACACCACGTTGTGAAACTGATTCTGGGTGAGGAAGCGATGCCTGGCCGTGTCGCGCACCACACCGATTTTTGCCACGGCGCGGGCGTCTTCCAAGCTTTGGATGCTGTGGGGCTTATCGGCGCGGCCATAGAAGGCGTGGTGATAACTGGCGATGGGGCCCACCCAGCCGAACTGCAGTTCGCGGTCTTTGGTGCGTGCCGTAGAAAACAACACCACGTTGGGTTCGGCCACGGCGATGTCGTAGGCCTCGGCCCAGGGCATGAGCGTGATCGGGTCGCTGCGCTCCAGCCGTTCTAACAAAGCCCGCACCACCTCAGTAGACTGCCCGGTGAGTTCGCCGGTGTCGTCGATGTAGTTGAAGGGAGGAAAGGATTCGGTGAGAATCTGCAGCTCGGGGGGTTCTTGAGCGGTGGCAACGCAGGGCAAAACCAGTACCAAGCCGCCCACGATAACCATGCCCAGGCGGCGGTGCAGGGCGCGAAAGATTGCAAGCATGCAGAAGTCCCCGAGTCCAGAAAAGAAGCCAGGGCCAAGCACACCCTTGCCTCGGATGAGATTATTTTTAATTAACCGTCAAGAATAACGCCAACTAACGTGATTAACCACTTTTCTACCTAAACACCGTGGGATCAACCCAACGATCGCCCTGGATGCTACGGTGAGGATGGTTAACCTAGGGTCGGGGAGAACGACACAGCTATGAGTAGCCATCACCACCATCATCACCACCACCAGTCGAAAGCAGCGGCGGAGTCGAGCGGCCCAGTGGTGGAAGCCCAACCGGGCACTCTCTACACCTGTCCCATGCACCCCGAGGGTCAGCAAGAAGGCCCAGGAAGCTGTCCCAAATGCGGCATGGCGCTCGAACCCATGATGCCGCAGCTGGACGACGAAGAGAATCCCGAATTCATCGATTTCTCCCGCCGCTTCTGGTGGACATTACCCTTCTCCGTGATCGTCACGGTGCTGGCCATGTTCGGCCCGCATTTCGGCTGGCTCGAAATGCGTATACAAACGTGGGTCGAGCTGGCGCTGTCCACACCGGTGGTGCTGTGGGCCGG
>JAJUJN010000166.1 GCA_029265335.1 Alcaligenaceae bacterium | reverse complement strand
GTCAGGTCAAACCCAAGCGTGCCTTGGCGCTGTCGTCGTCCTACGTGCTGGCCATGGCGGTCACGTATGCCGCAGTCGGTGTGGCCGCTGGTCTGGCCGGCGCGAATCTGCAAGCCACCTTGCAGTCGCCCTGGCTGTTGGGGGCTTTCGCGGTGCTGTTTCTCATCCTCGCGAGCTCTCTGTTCGGCATGTTCGAACTGCGCCTGCCTGCGGCCCTCATGAATCGTCTCGAAGCCGCGGGCCGCGGGCCGTCGGGTGGCCGCCTTGGTGGCGCCGCTGCACTGGGGTTTCTGTCGGCGCTGTTGGTGGGCCCGTGTATGACTGCCCCCTTGGCAGGGGCGTTGCTGTATATCGGTCAAACGGGCAGTGCGCTGCAAGGCGGCTTGGCGCTGTTCGCTTTAGGCCTGGGCATGGGCTTACCGTTGCTGCTGATCGCGGTATTCGGCGCGCATATTCTGCCCAAGCCTGGCGTGTGGATGAACCGCGTGCGTATCGCCTTTGGCTATGTCATGCTGGGCATGGCCGTGATGATGCTCGCCCGCTTCTTGCCGGGTCCGTGGAGCCTGTTGCTGTGGGGCGCTTGGGTCTTGGCGATCGCCATAGCCCTCGTAGCCTGGGCGCAAGCGGTGGTGGCCAAACAACGCCTGGCCTGGGCTTTGCGCTCGGGCGCGGTGTTCGCCGGCTTGTGGTCGGTGCTGATGCTGGTGGGCGCCGCTTCTGGAGGCGACTCGTTGTCGCAGCCCCTAGCGCATTTGCGCGGCACTGCAGCGTCGGGCGCAGCGCCTGTCACACCCAACTACATCGAGGCCAAATCGGTGGCCGATGTCAACGCGCGTCTAGCCAGCGCAGCGACCCGCAACCAATGGACCTTGATCGACTTCTACGCCGACTGGTGTGTCAGTTGTCACGTGATTGAACGCAACGTTTTTGGTGACCCGGCCGTGGCGGAGCATTTGGCAAAAATGCAGATCGTCCGGCCCGACGTCACGCGCAACGATTCCACCGACCAAGCTTTGCTCAAGCGCTGGGGTGTGATGGGTCCGCCCACGCTCATATTGGTGAGCCCCGATGGTACCGAGCGCAGAGACTTGCGCGTGGTGGGCGAGATCAGCGCGGGCGACTTCCTGGCTCGTTTGAATGAGGCGGGGATCTCATGATTGGTGTGGGTCCATTTTCTATCCAGGTGGTTGTGGTGGGCGCTGCGGTGGTCCTGGCCTGGATCGTGACACGCATGATCGCTCGCAGCCTGCCTGACACGCCACACAAGGCGGCTGGTGGCATGTTGCTTGATGCCGCCTTCTGGGGCTTCGTCGCGGCTCGTCTGGCCTATATCGCGCAGTGGTGGCAGGAGTACGTGGCCAACCCCAGGGCCATGATCGCCATCGGCGACGGCGGGTTTGCATGGTGGGCGGGAGTTCCCGCAGCCCTGGCGTACATCTGGTGGCGGACCCGTTCGAAATCGGTGTTGCGCCGTCCTGCCATGGCAGGCATCGCGGCCGGGGTCGTCGTGTGGGTGCTTGCCAACAGCGCGTTGAGTGTGCTGACGCGGGAGGCTCCGCCACTGCCGGATTTGCACTTGACCACCCTGGACGAGCGTGCTGTGGCATTGAGTGCGTATGAAGGACGGCCGGTGGTGCTCAACCTCTGGGCGAGCTGGTGCCCACCGTGCCGGCGCGAAATGCCCGCTTTCGAGCGAGCGCAAACCGAATTTCCCCATGTTGCCTTCGTGCTGGTGAATCAAGGCGAAAGCGCCCAGGAGGCGCAAGACTTTCTGACCGACGAAGGTTTGAACCTGACCGACGTGCTGCTGGATCCTGCTTCGCAGACGATGAACGCGGTGCGATCGCGCGGCCTGCCCACCACCTTGTTCTTCGATGCGCAAGGCCGGCAGGTGGATTCACATTTGGGCGAAATGACTCTGGCCAGCCTCAAAGACAAGATATTGCGGAGGCTTGGTCCACCGTCGTGAACGCGGTCAGCTCTGCTTATGTGAGCACCTTCTTTCTTTACTTATCGAGCCTAGGAATCCCCATGTTTTTACAGCGAGTCGTTGTTTCGCTCATTACCGCTGCGCCGCTTATCGCCACGGCGCCCGCACAGGCCGAAGAGGCCAACCCGCCAGTGATTACGGCACTGCAGGCCCAGGGCGTGACATTTCTGCAAGAGTTTGACGCGGGAGAAAGCGCGCGCGGTTTCGCCGGAGTGGCGGGCGATCAGCCAGTGGCCGTTTATGTATTGCCCGACGGACACGCCATCGCAGGTACGCGCCTGGATGCAAACGGGCAGGCGGTGGATCAGCAAGCCTTGGAGGCTCTGGTGGCCAAGCCGATCAGCGATCAGGAGTGGGAGCTGCTGGAGTCCGCCACTTGGGTGCTGGATGGCCACGCCGACGCGCCACGCGTTGTTTATACCTTTACCGACGCCAATTGCCCTTATTGCCATCAGTTCTGGGAAGCGGCGCGGCCCTGGGTGGATAGTGGCAAAGTTCAATTACGGCACGTGTTGGTTGGCATTATCAAGGAAGATAGCCCGGCCAAGGCTGCGGCGATTCTTGGCGCTTCCGACCCTTCGGCCGCGCTTCGAAAAAACGAGGTGAACTTTGACCAGGGCGGCATTACCCCCGCCCAATCCATTCCGCGCGAGGTGGCCGAAACACTTCAGGACCATCAGCTTCTGATGCTTTCATTGGGGTTTCGGGGTACGCCCGGCGTCGTCGCTCAAGGCAGCGACGGGCTGCTTCAGAAATACAACGGCGTGCCGCAAGGAGACGCCTTGGCCAAAGCTCTGGGTCCCCGCTGATGCAGTTTTGCGGCAGAGACCGTTGCTCAACCGATAGGCTCCTGAGGCATTTCCTACTCTCTTCGATGGTTTCTCGATCTGCTCATGAACCCAATGACCGATTTGAAAGTGATCCTGCATGCCCCCAGCGCCACGGCGCTGCAGCGGGCACGTAACAACGCGTTGAACCTCAGGCGGGAGGTACCCGCGGCGGACGTGCGCATTATTGTGAATGCCGAAGCCGTGGGTGCCGCCCTGGATCAGCAGCACCCAGAGACAGATGCCTCAACCTGGATATGCCCCAATACCCTGGCGCGGCTCAACCGAGAAAACCGGGCACCACTTCGCGTGCTCGAGAGGGGAGCAGTACTTGAGCTCGTTCGCCTGCAGCAAAGGGGGTGGCAATATATTCGGGCGTAGATGCAGTTTTGCCGAGGTTTCGGATCGATTGGGCTTGGCCTTTGGGCCGAAGCTCCATCGTTCAGGGTAACGATGACTCGGGGTTTGGCCACCGCCCCCAGATGATGCGCCTTCTCGCATCTTTTTTTCAAACCACGGCATCTGTCTCCGGATGTTCTACCCGTCCGTCGGGGTGGCGCGCGAAGCGCAGTGGGTCTACACCATGCACCGGGCCGCTCTGGCGCCAGGGCCAGCCGCCGAACTGATCTTTTTGGTAGTCGGCAAAAGCTTGTTGGATTTCGGCGCGGGTGTTCATCACGAACGGCCCATACTGAAACACCGGCTCATTGATTGGCCGACCCTGCAGCAGGAGGATTTCGGTGGTTTCGGGCCCGTTCATGAGCGACACCGCGTGATGGGCATTCACCTCGATGGCAGCTTTGTCGTTCTGTGCATGGCCGTCGATGGTGATGCCCTGGCCGCTGAACACGTAGAGCATGCGCCGTGTGCTTGGCCCCAGCGCGGGTGGGAGCGTGTAACGCGCATGTGGCTCCAGGCGGAGCGTCCAGATGGCCACGTCGGTATCGTGTTGGGCGGCCCAGGAATGGGGCGGCGGCGACGGCGGCTTTTGCGCGGGTTGGCCGGGCAGGGCACCTGCCACCAGGCGCAGCGTGATGTCGTGCCCGGCGGCGTCTTGCAGATCGACGCGCGGCACCTGCGGTTCCCAGAACATGGTGAAGTAGGGCGGCACCATCTTGCGCGCCATGGGCAGGTTCAGCCAGATCTGAAACAGCTCCACGGGGTTGTCGCGGTCGGTATGCAGCAAGGGGAACATCTCGGCGTGCGTGATGCCGCGGCCCGCGGTGAGCCACTGCACATCACCTTCGCCAAAACGTGCCGAAGCGCCCAGGGAATCGGAGTGGTCGATCAGCCCACGGCGAACCAAGGTGACCGTTTCGAAGCCACGATGAGGATGCGCTGGAAAGCCCGGCACCACCTCGCCGTGATACATGCTCCAGCCGTCTTTCCGCGAAAAGTCCTGGCCGATCTGCCGGCCGGCCAGCGAGGCTGCCGGACCCATCTGCACATTGGCCTTGGGGTAGGCATCGTGGTGCCACGCACAAAAAAGAAAGGGGTCGATGGTGGGCCACGGAAAACCGAGGGGCTGGATGTTGAGTATGGTGGAAGTGGACATGGTGCACCTGCCTCGAAAGGGTGAAACATTGGCGGTGGCGCGAATAACCGGAATGAACGCCTGCGTTGGCGATGCCCCGACGGGCACCCGCCAAAAGCCGGTTGATGCCATGGTGAAGCGACATCGAACAGGCACTAGCCTTGGACCAGGCTTTTGTTGAATAGTGCCATGATACCGCGTGTCTCAGGCGGACAGCGGCGGGGAATTGCACTATGATTTAGTTAGCTTCATTAAATATTTTGTTGGAGTTGAGCAACATGAACATGGCCCCTGGCGACCTCGTTTACACCCCCGAACCCTCCCAGGTAGAGGCCTCGCGCCTGGCTGAGTTCATTCGTTGGCTCGAGCCCCGGCACAACCGCCGCTTTGCCGATTATCACGCGCTCTGGCAATGGTCGGTCGACAACCTCGACACTTTCTGGGCGGAAGTGTGGGAGTTCTTCGATATCCAGGCCGACGGCGATCCCACTCCCGTGCTCGCTTCGCGTGAAATGCCGGGCGCCCAATGGTTCCCCAACACCCGTCTCAATTACGCCGAACACGTCTTCCGCCAGCGCTCCAATGATCGCCCGGCGGCCATTGTGCGTCACGAAGGCGATGCGCCACGCGCCGTCAGCTGGGCCGAGCTCGAAGACCAGGTAGGCGCCATTGCCGCCAGCTTGCGCGCCATGGGGGTAGAGCCGGGTGATCGCGTGGTGTCGTACATGCCCAATACCGCACAAACGCTGGCCGCTTTTCTGGCCTGTGCCAGCATGGGCGCCGTGTGGTCGAGCTGCTCGCCCGATATGGGCGCGTCGGTGGTGCTCGATCGCTTTCAGCAGATTCGTCCGCGCGTGATGTTCGTTTCCGACAGCTATCGCTACAACGGTAAAACCTACGACCGCAGCGAGGTCATCAACGAGCTCACCAAACAGCTGCCCAGCCTTGAGCACGTGATCCACGTGCCCGGCCCTTTGGCCGACAGCTCCATTCCTGCCTGGCCGGGGTATCGCCGCTGG
>JAJUJN010000294.1 GCA_029265335.1 Alcaligenaceae bacterium | reverse complement strand
GATGCCGATGGTGACCATGATGAAGCACGAATAAAGACCGGTCTTTTCTACCACCACGCCGTGCTCCGCCAGGTATTTGGTAACCACACCCGCCGGAATACCGGTTTCGGCGAACTGACCCGACACGTCCAACCCCGGCGTGACCAGCGTGGCCTTGATGGGATCGAGCATGGTGAAGCCATCGACCAGGTTGCCGAAGCCGTGCCAGCGGTCGTTGCCCTTCAACACCCAGTCTTCGCGCTTGCCAATGCCTTCTGCGGCGAGCTTGTCGGGGCCCCACACCCGGAACCACCAATCGTCGTGGCCGAATTCAGCCTCGACCTTGCGCATGGCCCGGCGGAACTCCAACGCCTCCAGGATGCTTTCTTCGACCAGGGCGGTGCCACCCGGCGGCTCCATCATGGCCGCCGCTACGTCGCACGACGCAATGATGGCGTACTGCGGCGAAGTGGAGGTGTGCATGAGAAAGGCTTCGTTGAAAATATGCCGATCGAGCTTGCGCTGCTCCGACTCCTGCACCAGGATTTGCGAAGCCTGCGATAGACCGGCCAGCATTTTGTGCGTGGAGTGCGTGGCAAACACCATGGTTTCTTCGGTGCGTGGCCGCTTTTTGGTGCCGCCGATGGCGTGCATGTCTTGGTAGTACTCGTGGAAGGCAGCATGCGGCAGCCAGGCTTCGTCGAAATGGAGTGTATCGACGTAGTTGCCGAGAGTCTCTTTGATCATCTCGACGTTGTACGACACGCCATCGTAGGTGCTCTGCGTAATAGTGAGTATGCGCGGCTTTTTATTGAGCGCTTCGCGGGCGAAGGGGTTGGCTTCGATCTTGGCGCGAATGGTGTCCGGGTGAAACTCGGACAGCGGGATAGGCCCGATGATGCCCAGGTTGTTGCGCGTGGGCTGAAGAAACACCGGGATGGCACCCGTCATGGTGATGGCGTGCAGGATCGACTTGTGGCAGTTGCGATCCACCACCACGACATCGCCCGGGGCCACGTTGGCGTGCCATACGATCTTGTTTGAAGTGGAGGTGCCGTTGGTGACGAAGTAGCAATGATCGGCCTCGAAGATACGGGCCGCGTTGAGTTCCGACTGCGCTACCGGGCCGGTGTGGTCGAGCAGCTGACCGAGCTCATCGACTGCGTTGCAGACATCGGCACGCAGCATGTTCTCACCGAAGAATTGATGGAACATTTGCCCCACCGGGCTCTTGAGAAACGCCACGCCGCCTGAATGACCGGGGCAGTGCCACGAGTATGAGCCGTCTTGCGCGTATTTCACCAACTCCCGGAAGAACGGTGGAGCCAGGCCTTCGAGATAGCTACGGGCTTCGCGAATGATGTGGCGAGCCACGAACTCGGGCGTGTCTTCGAACATATGGATGAAACCATGCAGCTCGCGCAGAATATCGTTGGGGATATGCTGCGAGGTGCGGGTTTCGCCATACAGGTAAATGGGAATGTCGGCGTTGCGGAAGCGCAGTTCACCGATGAACGATCGCAGATTCTTGATGGCATGGGCTACGTCTTCGGGCGATTCAACGTCGAACTCTTCGTCGTCGATCGACAGTATGAAGGCGCTGGCGCGACTCTGCTGCTGGGCGAACGACGAAAGATCACCGTAGCTGGTAACGCCCAGCACTTCCACGCCTTCGGCCTCGATGGCCGATGCCAGGGCACGGATACCCAGGCCAGACGTGTTTTCGGAGCGGAAATCTTCGTCGATGATGACGATCGGAAAGCGGAATTTCATGGGCAACTGGCCTATGGCGGTGATGCCGGGCGGCGATCAGGTGCGGGGCAAGGTAACGCCGCGCTGGCCCTGATATTTGCCACCCCGGTCGCGATAAGAGGTTTCGCAGATTTCGTCTCCGCCCAGGAACAACATCTGGGCGCAGCCCTCGCCGGCATACACCTTGGCGGGCAAGGGCGTGGTGTTGGAGAACTCGAGGGTAACGTGCCCTTCCCACTCGGGTTCAAGCGGCGTGACGTTCACAATAATGCCGCAGCGGGCGTAAGTGCTCTTGCCCAAGCAGATGGTAAGCACTTCGCGCGGGATGCGAAAGTACTCCACCGTACGAGCCAGGGCAAAGGAATTGGGCGGAATGATGCAGACATCGCCTTTGAAGTCGACAAACGATTTTTCGTCGAAGGCTTTGGGGTCTACGATGGTGGAATTGATGTTGGTGAAGATCTTGAATTCGTCGGCACAACGGACGTCGTAGCCATAACTGCTGGTACCGAAACTGACCACACGACGACCGTCGATGGCTCGGACCTGATCCGGCTCGAACGGCTCGATCATGCCCTCGCGGGCCTTGTTCCGGATCCAGCGATCGCTTTTGATGCTCATTGATGGTTCCTTGCAGGCGGGCCGTGTGAGCCCCCGCTGAAAACCCGCATTATAGGAAGCCGCCGAGATCGGGGGGTGGTGTGCGCGCCACAGCCGCCACGATCACACACCGGGCTCCCACCGCCTGCAAAGCCAGCGTGGCGGCTTTGAGTGTGCTGCCGGTGGTCATGACGTCGTCGACCACCACCCAGGTTCCCAGCTCCATCGACCCGCGCGGTTGTGCGAGCAGCGCACCGCGTCGCTGCTCGCGACGAGCGCGCGCGGAACTGCCACGCAGGGTATGGCTGCCGTGATCGCCCTGCCAGCGCAAAACGCCGGGCTGCCGCTGCCAACCCTGGCGGGCCGCCAGAAAGCGCGTGATCTCTCCTGCCGGATTGAAACCCCGACGCACCAGGGCGGCACGGGACGCAGGAATGGGCACGGCTCGAACCGGCGGCTCCAGCGCCCACGCAGGCCAGGCGCCAGCCAGCAAATCGGCCAGCAGGCGAGCGCGACCAAAACGATTGCCTCGCTTGCACTCGAGTATGAGGCCGTCGATGGGCGCGCACCAGGGCACAGCTGCCACCGCGGCCGACCACACCGGCGGCTGCGCCCTGCAGCCGACGCAGCGACCAGGCTGAGGCACTGGCAGAGCACACAGCGGGCAGCTGAATGGGGGCTGCAAGGCCAACAAGTGCTGTTGACAGCCCACGCACAAATCCATGCCCAGCGCGCGCTGGCCGCAGAGTGCGCAGTTGCGCGGCATGCGCTGCAAGAGAGCATTGACACCACTGGACCAGATCGACACACGAGTTCCTCGGGGCTGGGCGCCACCTGTCATCAATTGGCTATCATGCTAGAGGTTGTCACTCTTTTCGTTTCATCACTATGTCTGCCAGCGCGCCCCCCGAACTGCCCATCGTCAGAGAGCATGTCAGGCGTCAGTTCGGGCGACGGGAACCTTGGCGCGACGCCGCCTTTCTGCACGACGAGATCGGTCAGCGCATGTTGGAAAGGCTGCAATACATCAAGCTCCAGCCCAACGCCGTACTCGATGCGGGGTGCGGCGCAGGTTCCGCGCTCCCCGGGCTCAGCGCGCGCTATCCGGGCGTGGCCTACCATGGCGTGGATTTCGTTCCTCTGATGCTGCGCGAGG
>JAJUJN010000390.1 GCA_029265335.1 Alcaligenaceae bacterium | reverse complement strand
GGGCGTTTGCCCGGCTCCACGCGATTGGCGATCAGCCGGCCCTCCGCGTCGCGCTCCCTGGGGCTGAAATCCGTGAGCTGGTTGTTGAGCAGAAAGCCGTTCACCATCATGTACGAACCGAAACCGCCTTCGATCGAGGTGGTCATCGACACCACGTTGCCGAAACCATCAACGATCGACAAATGTGTGGTGTCGGGCAAACCCGGGCGGTCATCGGCGCCGCCCTTTCCAGGCCAACCCGGTTCGGCCTGCCCCAGGCTACGGTTGTCTTCGATGCGGGCGGCCTGGCGGGCGAGGTATTCGGGCTGCAAGAGCCCCCCCTTTTCCTGGTTTGGCAAGGGCACGAAACGAGGGTCGGCCACATAATGATTGCGATCGGCAAAGGCCAGGCGGCTGGCCTCGGTGAGAATATGAACTGCCCGCGGCTGTGGCACGATCGCGCCGTTGGCCAACTGCTGAGGCGGCATCTCCGACAGCTTGAAATGCTGCAGCATTCCCATGGTCTGACCCACGGTGATCCCGCCCGATGATGGCGGCGGAAAACCGCAAATTTCCCATTCACGATAGGGAGCGCACACGGCCTCGCGACGAACTGCGCGATACTCAGCGAGGTCTTCGAGGGTGAGCAAGCCCGGCGTGCCGCCCCCGGCTGGCTCGGCCACCCGGGCCACGATGGCCTCGGCCAGTGCCCCCTGATAAAAACCTTCGCTGCCGTGGGCCGCCACGCGGGCCAGGCTCTCGGCGAGCTCTGGGCTATAGAGCTTCCAACCCACCGGCAGCGGCTCGCCTTCAGGGGTAAAAAAGTATTCAGCGGCCGCCGGATCTACCCGCAGCGCATCGGCGGAGGCGGCAATCGACGCCGCCATGCGGGGCGATACGGCAAACCCGCCCAGGGCCACCTCAAGGGCCGGAATGAACAAACTCGACCACGGCTGTGTGCCGAACTCTTGGTGCGCCATCTCCAGCATGGCCACCAAACCGGGCACGCCCACCGACCGGCCACTCGCCCGAGGGGAGGGCATCACGGGCTCGTTGCTGCCGGGCGAGACCTCGTGAAGGTAGCCGCCCCAGGCCTGCATGGGCGCGGTTTCGCGGCCGTCGAAGGCGACCAGTTCTTCGGTCGCTGCGTGGTAATACAGCATGAAGCCACCGCCGCCAAGGCCGGATGACTGGGGTTCCACCACATTGAGCACCAT
The DNA here is from genome assembly GCA_029265335.1 of Alcaligenaceae bacterium. Classification (GTDB taxonomy): domain Bacteria; phylum Pseudomonadota; class Gammaproteobacteria; order Burkholderiales; family Burkholderiaceae_B; genus Verticiella. The sequence goes on along the minus strand of JAJUJN010000390.1, from coordinate 1,393 downwards.
CTGTGCTGCCACCGCGGCATCCACCGCGGTTCCGCCTTGCTCGAGCACCACCAGGGCTGCCTGCGTGCCGTGCGGATTGGCGGTGACGGCCATAAAGTCGCGAGCCCGGGCGCCGCTCTGCGGCCGAAAGCCACTGGCGATCTCGGGCGCATCGCGGCTCGGCATTTCGATCTGACCGGGCCGGGGCGTGACGGATAGCGTTTGCGCCGACGCAGACAGAGCCCCCCCGAGCAAGCTGACGCATGCCAACACCGTGGCCAAGCGCGTCAACCACCATGGCAGCGTAGACGAAGGTCGCGATTCTGTTACAGTATTCCCCAATCTTTTGTACGCGCTCATGTTCGATATCCTCGTTTATCTCTTCGACAATTATCACGCGCCCGCTGCCTGCCCCGAAACCGACGTGCTGGCGCGGCGCCTGGCGGCTGCTGGCTTCCCCGATCACGAGATCGATGATGCCCTATCCTGGCTTTCAGGTCTGGCCGAGTCCACCCGCGACTGCATGCCGCTTGCGGGTACCGCAACATCGCCCCGCGTTTATGCGCCGATCGAGCAGCAATGCCTGGGCACCGAAGCGATGGGCTTTCTGATGTTCCTCGAAAACACCGGAGTGCTCAGCCCCGCCCTGCGAGAGATCGTCATCGATCGGGCCCTCGCCCTGCGCGAATCTCCGGTCGCCCTGGAAGCCTAGCGCATCATCGTTCTGATGGTGCTTTGGAGCCAGGAGGCCGACATCGACAACCTCATCCTCGACGAACTGCTCGACGACGACGAACCGCGCCGCTTGCATTGAATCGGTAGCCCCCTTCCCGGGTGTGCGCTTGCCGACCAACTTGCATCACCGGAAAGTCGACACGTATGATCCGGGCGGAAAGAGGCTCTACAACCCTTTCGGGCCCTGCCCGTCAAGTCAGGGCCCGTTGCCATTCTGGAACCCCATGGGAAAAACACTCATCATTGCCGAGAAGCCTTCGGTTGCGCTGGACATCTCCCGCGCCCTGGGCGGCTTCAAGCGCGAAGGCGATTATTTCGAGAGTGACGATTACGTGCTCGCCTCGAGTGTCGGCCACCTGCTCACGCTGGTGGCGCCCAACGATCCGGTCAAGGGTAAGTGGAGCTTTGCCAACCTGCCCGTGATTCCGCCGGAATTCACGTTGGGGCCTGCCGACAAACGCTCGCAGGAGCGCCTCAAGCTGCTCGTGCGACTCATGAAGCGCAAAGATGTGGACGCCATCATCAACGCCTGCGACGCGGGCCGCGAAGGCGAGCTCATTTTTCGCTACATCAAGCAGTTTGCCGGCGTCAACAAGCCGGTCCGCCGGCTCTGGCTGCAATCCATGACACAGCAGGCCATCCGCGACGCCTTCCAGAACCTGCGCGACGACGAGGCCCT
>JAJUJN010000393.1 GCA_029265335.1 Alcaligenaceae bacterium | reverse complement strand
TTGCCGCCGGCCAGGGCAGCCATGCCGCCCATGATGACCGCGGCTGATTTCAGGCTCAATTTCATGGTGTCTCCTTGGTGGGATTCAAAGCGTGAATTCCACAACAGCGCCACCGCTGCCGTAGAGTGGGCCATAGCCATGGACGCGGGCGCCCATGAATCGGCCGCGCAAGGCTCCCAGCACCCAATGAAAGTGCTTGAAGCCCATGTCGACGCGCGCTTCGCGCACGTATTCAGGGATGAGCTGCCGCAGCTGAGTGGTGTCACCCGATTCGATCAAACGAAGGATCTGTTGATTCCATCGGTCTTCTTCAGGTTCCACAATGCGATCGGTGGAAGGGTCGATTTCGGTGCGGAAGAGCGAACCCGACAGCCCTCCCACCCCCACCACGGCCACGCGTTTGCCTTGCTCGACCGCGCATTGCACGGCCATGGCGGCTAGTTTTTCAGTGGTGTCGGGATCGTGATAAAGATTGTTGGACGCCACCACTACGGGCTCACTTTCGGTACCGATGCGCAGCAAGGTGCAAGCCGAGATGGTGCCGCTATCGATCGGGAAGTGATCGTAGTTGATGCCCCGTGCGTGCACTCCTACTTTGGGCGACGCAGCAACGCAGGCATGCGCCAATTCGGTATCTACGTGAATGTCGTAAGGGAGGTCGCCGTGCTCGTACCAGTTTTCGTCGACATGGACACCCTGCGAGCGGCGGCGAGTGAGCCACTGCTGATCCAGTACGGCAAACCACTGCGTGGAGTACAGCAGCACCGCGTCGGGACGCGAAGCCGCCAGAGCCCGGCCGGCCCGCTGCATGGCGCTGGCCAGCCGCCCCCAGGCGAGAGCTTCGGGCTTGAGGCAAGGTAAAGGATTGCCGGGGATCAGAAACGCAGAAACCACTGCCATATTACGCCTCAGTCCACCAACGAAAGTGGGCTGCCGCTGGCGGCCCTACCTGATGAAGAGGCCGACCAGCTGGAGTCGGCGTCGGTGGCTTGCAACATGGAAAGGCCGGCTTCGCGCAGGTTCCATTCCATGACGGCGTTACCGGTGCCGATGACCGTGCCGTAGCCGTAGAGCTCACCAGGCAGCTCCGGATAACCCATGGCCGAATGCATCCATGTGAAGGCGCCCGATTTGACTTCGGCGAACGCCTCTTCGATGAACTGGGGCAGCAGCCTGTGCACCTCGCGCATCTTGCCCTTGCGCATGAGCTCGATCATGCGGATGTCCCACTGATAGCCTTCCATGTTTTGGGGATGTTCTTTGGACATATCCTCGGGAATGGCTGGCTCTTCGTGAAAGTGCCAATGCGACAGCGTGTTGGATGCCAACAGCACGGCCTTGCGTCCGGTTTTGCGAATGGCCTCGCGAGTGGCCTTGCCCAGCAGATCCATTTCCACCAGGCCTTCTTTGGTGTTGAGATAGTAGGGCGTATTGTTGGCAGAAATACCCACCACGGGAATGTCCCATTGGGGTCGGATCATGTGCAGCGTGGTGATGGTGCCGTAATCTACCCGGAAGGCAGGGTTGCGCATCATTTTGGTGACCAGCCCCTGTTTGCGCCCTTCTTCGCAACAGGCCTCGGCCAGTTCCACATCGACTTCCAGCGAGAATTGGTAGCGAAACAGGTTGGGGAAGATGGGATCTACCGATTTGCCGGAGAGCTGACGCACCCCCAGAAAATGATGCCCCACCGAAGTGATCCAGTGCGGCGAGTGCACCAGCAATACATCGGGCTTCATGGCGTCGAGCCGCTCGCGGGCGCGTTCGTAGGCCCAGCGCAGGGGCTCCCAGCCTCCTTGTGAGCGGGGTTCGTTCTGCGGCGGGTTCTCGCCGTAGACGAGGTGGGGAGGATGGGGGGCCAGAAAGCCCGCAATGATTTCACCTTGTGCCATGAGATCGGCCTCCGAAAACTTTCGCGTACTGCGTTATGCGTTGGGCAACCACAGCTGGAACTCTGCCTCGACGGCCGCCCCCAGCGGCAAGGCTGACACGCCAACGGAACTGCGCGCCGGTAAGGGGGAGGTTGTGAAAAAGGCGTCCCACACCTGATTGAGCTCGCCGAATGCCCCAAATTCGGTGCAATAGAGCCGCGCCATGGCGACATGGCTACGTGACCATCCCTGCTCGCTCAATAATGCATCGAGGTTCTGCAGAATGCGTTGCAGTTGCGCGGCGGGAGTGGCGCCGTCGAGTGTTTGGGTGCGAGGGTGCAACGCCACCATGCCGGATATCCAGACGTTGGGGCCAGCACGCAAAACGGGGGTATAGCGAAACTTTGGCGCCGGTAACACCTTGGACGAAATGGCGTGTGCCTCGAGCTGCATGGAGTTAGGCATGAGAAAGTTCCGCACTTATAAATGTATACGTACTAAATTCGAGACCCTCTTGAGATCTCGCTTGTGAATCAGTCTAGAAACAGTCGATCCCATCGTCAAGGCAATTTTGAAGCGAAACGCGCGCTATCTCCCTAGGGAAAACCCCGGTATCCATTACCTCTTGACGTTTGCTTTCAGCGAGCCCTATAAAAGAACGTGGCGGTTGGAATGTGCCCGCC
>JAJUJN010000504.1 GCA_029265335.1 Alcaligenaceae bacterium | reverse complement strand
TCTCCCGCCAGCCAGGCCGAAACCGCCGCCGACGAGAGCAGCGAAACCCCCCAAGCCTTGCCGGGTGGCCAAGCCCTGGCGCCCGAAATCACCATCGACGATTTCGCCAAGGTCGATCTGCGCATCGCGCGCATCGTCGATTGCCAGCATGTCGAGGGCGCCCGTAAGCTGCTGCAACTCACCCTCGACGCGGGCGAAGGCAAACACCGTAACGTGTTCGCCGGCATCCGTTCTGCCTACCAACCTGCAGAGCTCATCGGCAAGTACACCGTGCTGGTGGCCAACCTGGCGCCTCGCAAGATGAAGTTCGGAGTATCGGAAGGCATGGTGCTGGCGGCCAGCCACGCCGACGAGAAGGCGCATCCCGGTATTTACATTCTGGAGCCCTGGGAAGGCGCCCAGCCCGGTATGCGAGTGCGCTGAGGCAGCTCAACTGCCTCTGCAGCAGCTGCCACTGAAGCAGCTGCTTCTAGAGCCGCCAGTGACGCCGCAATTCGGCGGCGTCGGCCACCAGGCGTTCGAGGCCATCACCATCGCCTGATTCCAGCATCTGCTCGATCTGCTGCAAGATCGCCTGGAAATTGCGCAGCTCAGCGCGAATGGCCGTTTGGTTGGCCAACAAGATGTCACGCCACATCTCAGACGACGACGCGGCGATGCGAGTGAAGTCGCGAAAGCCACTGCCTGCGCACATCAGGCGCTGCTCCGCGTCGTCGGCGTCGCCCACCTGGTTCATGTAGGCAAAAGACAAAACATGGGGCAGGTGACTGATTGACGCCATGAGTCGGTCGTGGCGTTCAGCGTCCATTTCGATCACATCGGCCCCGCATGCCTGCCAGGCGCGACGTACACGCTCCAGAACGGATGCGTCGGTGCCGGGTATGGGGGTGAGAATGACGCGACGACTCAGGTAGAGATCGGATCGGGCCGCGTCGGGGCCACCTCGTTCGCTGCCCGCTATCGGATGACCAGGCACGAAGCGCGAACCGGCAGGGCCCAAGGCTTCGCGAGCTGCGGCGACAACATCCTGCTTGGTGCTGCCGCCATCGGTGATGACCGTATCGGGGCCCAGATGGGGCGCCATCTCCTTGAGAATAGCGCCCAAAGCCCCGACCGGCGTGGCCAGAAATACGAGATCGGCGCGGTTCACGGCATCGGCCAGACTCACGACTTCGTCGATCATGCCCATCGACTTGGCCCGCTTGAGCACGGCTGCGTCGCGATCGACACCCAGAATGCGACCCACCTCTCCGACCTGCCGCAGCCCTGCCGCAAATGAACCACCAATGAGACCCACCCCCACCACGGCCAGCACCGGAATGAGAGGAGGTGTGGGGACTCGCGACGAGCGGCGCCGACTTGCCGCCGGCAACCCAGTGACACCCGGCTTTACCATCATCACACTCAACTCGCCAGGATCTCACGCAAGGCGGTGAGGAACGCCTGATTCTCGCTGGGCAGGCCCACCGTTACCCGTACCCACTCGGGCAGGCCATCACCGCCTACTGGTCGCACGATGACCCCGCGTTTGAGCAGTTCGAGGTTGATGCGCTCGACATCACCTAAACGCACCAGCACAAAATTGCCG
>JAJUJN010000520.1 GCA_029265335.1 Alcaligenaceae bacterium | reverse complement strand
GACACCGCCCAGCAGGAACCCACCAAGCTTCGTTCCTACAAGATTCATGAGGACGAAATGAAGTGGGAATCATCCGATACCAACATTATCTGGGAGGACGGCAAAGAATACGGCCGGTTTCGTTGCGTGCTGAACCGGGGCGATGGCCACGGCCTCACCATGCTCGCCCGCTTCGTGGCCCCTCCGGGTAAAGCCTGGAAGATTATTGGCCGCGCGCCCGAGCTGGGTGAAGAGGTGTATCTGCTCAAGGGTTCCTACTACGACACCAAGGGGCGTGTGACCACGCCCGAGTCGGCCTATATGTACAACCACCCCGGCGCCCTGCACGGCGGTATTTCTACCGACATGACGCTCTTCATCCACTGGTGCAGCGGCAAGCCCGACGAGATCGTGTCGGTGGAGTTGATTGACTTTCAAACTTCAGAGCAATAATTACAACCGCGGCGCCGACAGCGGCGCCCGTTTACTGAGACCCCCCATGCTTGCACTTTCAGAGACACCGCCATGCACGTTGCGGTGATTGGCAATGGCATCGTTGGTGTATGCACCGCAGCCTGGCTGCAGCGCGCCGGCCATGAGGTGACCTTTGTAGACCCACTGCCACCGGGCGAAGCCTGTTCTTTCGGCAATGCGGGCTCGCTGTCGCCCAGTGCCTGCCTACCCGTGGGCATGCCAGGTATGTGGAAGAAGGTGCCGCGCTGGTTGCTCGACCCCTTGGGGCCGCTCACCATCCGGTGGCCCTACCTGCCTACCGTGATGCCATGGATGTTGCGTTTTATGCGGCATAGCAGGCCCGCCGAGGTGGTGCGCATCGCCACCGCGCTACGTGAACTGCTGGCGCCGATTTTTGAGTGTTACGACACGCTGCTGGAACATGCCAACATTGAACACCTGATGCGCCGCAGCGGTTGCCTCTATGTGTATTCGTCGCAAGAGGTGGCGTCGCAGTGGCAGTGGGGCATGGACTTGCGCCGCAGCCTGGGCGTGGAGTTGCGCGACGTGGGCCAAGAGGAGCTGGAAACGCTGGAGCCCGATCTGAAGGGCCGGTTTCGCTTTGGCATTCTGGCGCCCGAGAATGGGTCCACGCTCGACCCTTCCGAACTGGTGAAAGGTTTGCATGCCCAGTGCGAACGCGACGGTGCGCGGAGCGTGCGCCAGCGCGTCATCGGGTTTGAGCGTCGGGGCGATGAAATCACTGGGCTGAAGCTGGACTCCGGCGAGGTTTTACCTTGCGACGCCGTCGTGATCGCAGGTGGCGCGTGGTCGGCGCTGCTTACCCGGCAGTTGGGGCTCAAGATTCCACTCGAAACCCAGCGCGGCTACCACGTGACGGTGAACAGCAACAATCTGGCGCTGCGCCACACGGTGATGGCGGTGGAACACAACCTG
>JAJUJN010000331.1 GCA_029265335.1 Alcaligenaceae bacterium | reverse complement strand
CCATACCCGAGCGCTTGCCGTATGTCGATCTCGATATCGAAGCCTTGAGCTGGAATGACATTGCCCTGGGCAAGCTGACCATTGATGCGCATCCCTTGCCGAACCAGGACGGCTGGCGATTCGCCGAACTCCGATTGCAGAATCCCCACCTGGAGCTCCATGGTGAGGGCAGTTGGCAGGCGCCGGTGGCGGCGCGAACCGACGCTGCCGCCACCAGCTTGCAGTGGCAAGGCAAAGTGCTCTCGGTAGCAGGAATGCTCGATAGTCTGGGCCTCGAAGAAGTGGTGGCTGGCGGGCATGGCGAAACCCAGGGCAGCGCGCGCTGGCCTGGGGCGCCCTGGCATTTTGCCTTGCGCAACCTGGTGGCCGAACTCAGCGTCGACCTGACCGACGGGCGATTTCTGCCCGTGTCCGATGGCGCGGGTCGGCTGCTCAGCGTGCTCTCGCTGCAAACGCTGGCGCGCACGGTGACCTTTCAGAATGAAGATCTCTTTGCTTCGGGCTTCGCTTGGGATTCGCTGCGCGCGGCGGCGGTGGTGGATCATGGCCGCTTGCAGGTGCGCGGCTTCGATATGCGGGGCAGCAGCGCAGCGGCGCTGCTGTCGGGCGAGGTGAACTTGATCAACGAAACGCAGGATCTCACGGCCCTGATCCTGCCGCGCATCGACGCCAGCGGCGCCGCCTTGCTGGCCGGTGTGGCCATCAACCCCATCGTGGGAGTGGGCGCATTTCTTACCCAATGGTTGCTGCGGGAGCCATTGGCGCGCGCCTTGAGCCTGGAGTACACCATTGGCGGCACCTGGGACGAACCCGTGGTGGCCCGACGCCGAGAGCCGGCCACGGCCGACGCACCCCGCATCGAGCCCGTACCTTGAAGAGATTGAGGCTGCGCACGGTACACTTCATGGTATGTCAGTGTGCGATCCGTGGAGAGAAACATGAGTGCCACGTCATCCCCGGGCCAAGGGGTGGTTGCTGCCGTACAGATGGTTTCCGGCCCCGATGTCGATGAAAATCTCAAAGCTGCCGCCCAGCTGGTAGCGCAGGCTGCGGCACAGGGCGCCCAGTTGGTGTTGTTGCCCGAGTACTTCTGCATCATGGGGCAGTCCGACCACGACAAAGTCGCGGTGCGCGAGCCGGATGGCGACGGCCCGATTCAGCAGTTTCTGGCCGATACCGCGCGTGAGCACGGTATATGGCTCATCGGCGGCACGGTGCCGCTCGAATGCCCCGATCCCCACAAGGTTTACAACAGCGCGTTGGTCTATAACCCGGATGGCGAGCGCGTTGCGCGTTACGACAAAATTCACCTTTTCGGTTTTCGCCGCGACAGCGAGAGCTACGACGAGTCGCGCACCATCGTGGCTGGCAATGAGGTGGTCGCGGTAGAAACGCCGTTAGGGCGGGTGGGTCTGTCGGTGTGTTACGACCTCCGGTTTCCCGAAATGTATCGCGCCATGGGTGAGCCCCACTTGATAGTTGCGCCTTCCGCCTTCACCTATACAACAGGAAGCGCTCATTGGGAGCTGCTGGTGCGCACGCGGGCATTGGAGAATCAATGTTATGTGCTCGCCTCCGCTCAGGGCGGCAAACATCCCAATGGTCGCCGTACCTGGGGGCATACCATGCTGGTCGACCCCTGGGGCGACATCGTGGCCATGCACGCCGAAGGCCCCGGCGTCGTTTCGGGCGCCATGCAAACCGAGCGCCTGCGCGAGGTGCGCAGTGCGCTGCCCGCACTGCAACATCGCGTTCTTTAGTTCAAAGCCCCTCTTTTCGGAGTTTCCGCATACTCATGCAAGTTATCGAACCCAACCTTCAGGCCCTGGCCACTGCCCAACAACTGCTGCTCGATCCTCACGGGCTGGGGCAGAGTGAGCTCAATGCGGCCCTGGGCGACATCTTCAGTCACCGGGTCGATTACGCTGATCTCTACTTCCAATACACTCGCTCCGAGGGTTGGAGTCTCGACGAAGGCATCGTCAAAACAGGCTCCTTCAGTATCGAGCAGGGCGTGGGTGTGCGGGCCATCAGCGGCGATAAAACCGCCTTTGCTTATTCCGATACGCTTTCGCCCGAAGCCCTCCGCGATTCCGCTCGTGCGGTGCGCAGCATCGCGCGCCAGGGCGAGGGCAAAGTGAAAGTGGCCAGTCGTTTGAATCAGCGCGGCGCCCGCGATCTCTATCGGTCCATCGATCCGGTCAGCAGTCTGGAGGCGGCCGAGAAGGTCGCTCTGCTCGAGCGGGTCGAGCGGTTGGCAAGGGCGGCCGATCCTCGCATTATTCAGGTCATGGCCAGCCTCGGCGCCGAATACGACGTAATGCTGGTAGCCGGCAGCGACGGGCGCTTGGCCGCAGACGTGCGGCCGCTGGTGCGCCTCAGCCTGTCGGTGATCGTAGAAGACCAGGGCCGGCGCGAAGCCGGTAACGCTGGCGGCGGTGGCCGCGTCGATCTCCGCTACTTCACCGACGAGCGCATTGCCGAGTATGTGCGCCATGCGGTGCATGAGGCAGTCACCAATCTGCGGGCAGAGCCAGCGCCGGCCGGGGTTATGCCGGTAGTGCTGGGCGCTGGCTGGCCAGGCATTCTGCTGCACGAAGCGGTGGGGCACGGCCTCGAAGGCGACTTCAACCGCAAGGAATCCAGTGTGTTTTCAGGTCGTATCGGCGAAAGGGTGGCTGCCAAGGGCGTCACCGTGGTCGACGACGGCACGCTGCCCGATCGGCGCGGCTCGCTCAACGTCGACGACGAAGGCAACCCTACGCAGTGCACGGTGCTCATCGAAGACGGAGTTCTGCGCGGCTATATGCAAGATCACATGAATGCCGGCCTCATGAAAACAGCGGTCACGGGCAATGGCAGGCGCGAATCCTTCGCCCATCTGCCCATGCCGCGCATGACCAATACCTATATGCACGCAGGCAACCACGATCCCGAAGAAATCATCGAGTCGGTGGATCGTGGAATTTACGCCGTGAACTTCGGCGGCGGCCAGGTGGACATCACCAACGGCAAGTTCGTGTTCTCGGCGGCCGAGGCCTCCCTCATCGAGAACGGCAAGGTGACCACGCCGGTGAAGGGCGCCATGCTGATCGGCAACGGCCCCGAT
>JAJUJN010000042.1 GCA_029265335.1 Alcaligenaceae bacterium | reverse complement strand
GTCGACCCGCTCGACTCCACCTCGCGTCAGCTCGACCCGCAGGTGGTGGGTGAAGAGCACTACGCCGTGGCACGTGGCGTGCAGCAAACCCTGCAGCGCTACAAGGAATTGCGCGACATCATCGCCATTCTTGGCATGGACGAACTCTCGCCCGAAGACAAGCAGGCGGTGGCTCGTGCGCGCAAGATCCAGCGCTTCCTGTCGCAGCCTTTCCACGTGGCCGAAGTCTTTACCGGCGCACCCGGCAAGTACGTGTCGCTCAAAGAGACCATCCGTGGCTTCAAGATGATCGTCGACGGTGAATGTGATTCGCTGCCGGAACAGGCCTTCTATATGGTCGGTACCATCGACGAGGCCTTCGAGAAGGCCAAGACCCTGAAGTAATCCTTTTCGAGGACGCCCCATGGCAACCATTCATGTCGATGTCGTCAGCGCCGAAGCCTCGATCTTTGCCGGTGAGGCAAAGTTCGTGTCGCTGCCTGGCGAAGCTGGCGAGCTGGGCATCCTGCCTGGCCACACACCGCTCATTTCGCGCATTCGCCCGGGCACCGTCAAGATCGTCGGTCCCGATGATTCCGAAGAAATGGTGTTTGTGGCGGGTGGCGTGCTCGAGGTACAGCCCGGTGTGGTCACCGTACTGGCCGATACCGCCATTCGGAGCCAGGATCTTGACGAAGCCAAGGCCGAACGGGCTCGTCAAGAAGCTGAAGAAGCCCTGCGCAACGCCAAAGACCGGGCCGAAGTGGCTGTGGTCGAAGCCGAGCTTGCCATGTTGGCAGCTCAGCTGGCAGCCATACGCAAGCTCCGCCGCTGACGCGTTTCAAAGTGAAACGGCCAACGAGGCAATTCCGCTCGGTGGCCTGCCTCACAAATCCGATCAAAAAGCCCGCTGGTGTGTAAGCCAGCGGGCTTTTTTTAACGGGAACGGCCTACACCATCTGGACGGGCATAGGGGCCGTCGGCGCCTTTCTCGTTGGCATCGTTATTTTGGGTGAACCCACTAATGCCCTGCGGATCGTGGCCGCTGCCCTGATCGTGGGCGGCTTGGCGCTCATGAAAGTGGCGTCTTGAGCGGTCTTTTTCTTTTACGGCAGTTGCTGTTGCAACGGGTGCCTGGAGCCGCGCGCAGGCGCCCCAAGGCTGTCAAAAACCCTACCAGGTATCAGCGGGTTCGGCCCGACAGGCCAGTAGCTCCTGCGGCCGCGCAACGCCCCACAGTACGGGAGCAATCGGTAGCGTTTTGCACTGCCCGTGTTGAGCTGCCACCCGCATCCCTCTGGGCAGGGCTTCTGCCGGTAGCACCGCGGGTGCGAGATGGAGCTGCCCTTCGCGCAGATCGTCTTGCATGCGGGCGTGTTTGGCTTCGCAATTGGCGGCGAGGCGTGGCGCGTGCACCGTGTTGAAGGTGGCATTTTGCAGCGCGGCGATGCGCTGCACGGGCAGATAGGCGAATGGGTCGATTTCACCACAGCCGAAGGCGGGGAACATGCTCACGTGGGCGATTCCCCGCATGGCTGGCTCCCACGCCGGATCGGGCGCGGTGCCGGGCATGCGTGCCGCAATGCGGATTTCGTCGCGGCGCACGGTGGTGTCTACCCATTGCAGGCCCAGGGCCAGCACCAGAATGATCAACCCCAGCCAGCCCTTGCGAGCGAGGGCGGCAAAAGCCACAAAAAACACCAGCCAGGCCACGGGCCACACAAATCGCGCGCTGGCGTCGAATAGATTGGCCCAACGAAGAAACCATTCGGGCAGAGGGAATTCGGCCACCACCGAATCACCGATGAGCACCCGGTGCGTCATGGCGAAGGCCACCAACACGACCGACAACACCGCCAGGGAGGCGTACTCGCGCAAGGCCTTGGGCAACCGATGCCCTTGCCAAAGCAATGCCAGCGCAATCACAAGCAGCACCCCGAAGCCCAGATAGGCATAGTGTTCGCCGGTGCCGGGGTTGCAGTTGAGCCAAGCGGCGCCATAGCCGCCGCACCATAATGAAGTGAGCGTAAGGCCTTGTTCACCATAGGCGCCGCCACTGGTGCTGGCCCCAAAAAAACCCAGCACGGCGGCCAATAGAAGGGTGAGGGCAACACTCGCCGCTAAACGTACCAGCTGCACCAGAACGCGACCGGAGTCTCGCCATTGCTCGAACAGCCACGCGACGAAAATTGCGTAACACATCACCAACAGGTAGTTATGCAGCAACAAAGCGAGCTGGCAAACGAGCACCAATGCCACCGTGGTGCTCTGGGTGGTCCAGACCCCGCGTTGGCCACGCAGCATGAACCCCAAGGCCCACAACAAGATGCCCTGCGCCAGCAGGCCGGAATGGCCGAAGTGAAACAGCCAGATCGGCCAGATCACGGCGAAACCGGCAGCCAGCACCGCTTGCCAGGCGCGTAAACAACCCAGGCTTCGCACCAGGAACACAGCGCCCCAGGCCTGGAACAGCAGCGCCACGCCATGCCAGAGCCCGAAATAATGGAAGCCCTCCGGTAGCAGGGGCATGAGCGGTTTGAACAACAGGGCCATCAGCGGAATGCTGTTGGTGAAGGCGATACTGATGCCTTCGGGGTAGTTGAGCCACGGGGTGTACAGGAGCGGTCGTTGCCAGGAGTCTTGTGCGAAAAACAGCCAACCTGAAATATCGCGGTTGATTTCGCCATCCTGAAAGAACAGGCCATGGCCGAGCAGAAACGACGGCGGAAAAAGCCAGAAGGTCAGCAATACGGCGGGAAGGGCGGCCAATAGCCAGGCCACCCAGCCGTCATCCGTGAACGCTCGAACAGGGGGATCTGGGTGAGTTCTTGTGGCCATGACCTTAGGCTGCTTCCTGTGGGGTGGTAACGCCAATGCGCGACGATACCGCGAGTTTGCGCCGCGGCCCATCATAGGGCCCAATCGCTGCCGTGCGTGAACCCTGCAAGGCGTCAGCGACTTGCGTGAAGCCCGTATTGTGCCTCTGCTGAACTGCCGCCACGATATGACTTCTGGCAGCAGCCGCAACCGGGAGAACTTCATGCGTCGGAATATCGATGGCGTCGTGCCCTTGCTGGCGGGGCAAGATCGCTGGCTCAATCGTGATTGGTGGGCTAGGCAGCCGCCGGGTTTGCATCTTCAGGCCTGGCCTTGTGAACACGTGGTGGTGCAGGCACCGGAGAATATGCTGTGGTCGCCGGAGAGCAGCGGTATGCTGCGCCAGTTGGCGCCCTACTGGGCTGGTTTCGATCTTTGCATTCTGCCGGTGCATCGCGATACGTTGGCCTGGACGCGGGTGGCGCTGTCGGCTGCCCATCACATCACTCTGCCGCCATTGCTGTTGTTGGTGCGCGACCTCAGTGCCGGCGCCGTCAGCGACCTTCTGCGCCTGGGTGCGCACGACTTCCTGCTGGAGCCGGCCACGCCCGACGAGCTGTGGACGCGCTGTCAGCAAGTGTTGAGCCGGGCGCCGTCGCGGCTGCCGGTGGAGCTCAACGAAAGTACCGATGACGCATGCAGCGTTGATGAACCCATGCGTGAATGGGTGAAGGCGGCGGTTCGCGAGCTTACTCAACCGGTGTCGGGCAAAGGTGGTTATCAGGCCGGCAGGCGGCAACTGCTGGCCAACTTCGAGCGCGAGTATGCCATCAGCATGCTGCGTCGCTACCGCGGCAACGTGACCCACGCGGCCAGGGCCGGCGACCAAACCCGGCGCTCGTTCTGGCGCCTCATGCACAAGCATCAGTTGTTGTCGGCAGATTTCCGTCGTGAAGCCGCCTTGCGCAGCTTCACGCAAACGCCTCGGCTGCCTACGGGCCCGCACGGTTCAGCATCGAACCGTTAGAATGGGGTGTTTAACTTGCGTTGGGGCCTGTTGTGTCATTTCCTGAACTCCAAAACGATGTTTTCTTGCGGGCCTTGCAGCGCCAGCCGGTACCTTACACGCCAATCTGGCTCATGCGGCAGGCAGGTCGCTATCTGGCCGAATACAAAGAGGCGAGGGCGCGAGCGGGGTCTTTCATGGGTCTGGCCACCAACCCCGACCTCGCCACCGAGGTTACCCTGCAGCCACTGGAGCGCTTTCCGCTCGATGCCGCCATACTGTTTTCCGACATTCTTACCATTCCCGACGCCATGGGGCTGGGCCTGAGCTTCGCTCAAGGCGAGGGCCCTCGTTTTGCCAAAACGGTGCGCGACGAGGCCGCAGTGCAAGCCCTCACGGTGCCCGATATGGGCAGTCTCGATTATGTCTTTCGAGCGGTCACGCAGATTCGCCACGCGCTGTCGGGCAGAGTGCCGCTCATCGGTTTTGCCGGCAGCCCGTTCACCTTGGCTTGTTATATGGTGGAAGGGCAGGGTTCCAGCGATTACCGCACCATCAAAACCATGCTCTACCAGCGTCCCGACCTCCTTCACCGGATTCTGGAGGTTAACGCAGAGGCTGTTGCACAGTACCTCAACGCCCAGATCGACGCTGGCGCCCAGGCGGTGATGATCTTCGACAGCTGGGGTGGGGTGCTGGCCGATGGTGCCTTTCAGGCTTTCTCACTCGATTACACACGCCGCGTGCTGTCTCAGCTCAAGCGGGAGTCCAACGGGGTTGCTGTACCTTCCATCGTCTTCACCAAGGGGGGCGGCATGTGGCTAGACCAAATCGCTGCCGTCGGTAGCGATGCTGTGGGGGTAGATTGGACCGTCAATCTGCAGCAGGCTCGTCAGCGGGTCGGCGATCGCGTGGCCTTGCAGGGCAACCTCGATCCTATGGCGCTCTTTGCTTCGCCCGAGCAAGTGGCCGCCGAGGCGCGGCGCGTGCTCGACGACTTCGGCACGGTGTCGCCGGGCGCCGGCCACGTGTTCAACCTGGGTCATGGTATCTCGCAATTTACGCCGCCCGAGTCGGTGGTGGCCTTGGTGGCCGAGGTCCATGAATACAGTGCACGCTTCCATCAGGCTGGAGGCGCCAACCAAGCTTGATGCACCGCATCAAGCGCTATCAGCAAGCGGAGCGTCATCAGCCTCAAAGCCCGGAAATCCCGAGGCCTGATGGCGTTTCCTCAACATCGTGCGATGCATCGAAGCAAGCTTGTACACAGAAACAGGCTCATTTTGCGGCGTGTGTCAATACCGTGACAACGCCAGCATTCATGTTTTAAGTATTTGATATGTAAGGGATTATTTTTTGCTCACTCTTCCCAGCAAGGAATTTTGAATTGTGTTAGGACGGTGACAGACGACAAACCGCCTCTTTGTCCCCAAAGTTATCCACAGGCTGGTGTGCACTTCGAAAAACCCTTTACCGTCAAGGGCTTTCCACCACATAACCTAGAATCCACTTCAACTTTGTCGATGTCGCAACGGCCCCCTACGACCTGGATTCGCGTCTCACTCGATCTGCCTTTGGCCGATGGTTTTGATTACCGGGTGGCGCAAACCGTAGAGATTGGGCAGCGGGTGATCGTGCCCTTCGGACGCCGGCAATTGATTGGCGTGGTGGTTGATCTTCCCGCATCCCCGGCCGTTCCTGAAGCTCAGGTGCGCGAGGTGATCGCCGTACTCGACGATTTACCGCCATTGCCCGACGACTGGCTGGCGCTCACCCGCTTTGCGGCAGATTACTATCAGCGCCCCTGGGGCGAAGTGATGTTGCCGGCGTTGCCAGGGCCACTGCGACGGGTGGCGGCGTATCTGGGCAAACGGGCGGCGGGTGGGCCGGTGCGTCGTGTAGAACGCCGTCTGGAGCGTCGCGCCGCGAAGGCGGTTGCCAACGCTCCAGAAACCGTGGCCGCGCCGGAACTCAACCCAGCACAGGCGGCGGCGGTGGAGGCCGTCACCTCGGCCAAGGGCTTTGGCACGTACCTTCTGCACGGTGTCACCGGCAGCGGCAAGACCGAGGTTTATCTGCATGCGATTGCTGCCGTGTTGGCCGAGGGTCGGCAAGCCCTGCTGCTGGTACCAGAGATCAACCTCACTCCACAGCTGCAACAGGTGCTGGTCAGTCGCCTGGAAGCGGTGGTGGGTGCGGGGGCGGTGGCAGTTTTGCACAGTGGTCTGGCAGAAGGCGAGCGGCTCGAGGCCTGGCTGCAGATCTGGCAGGGGCAGGCACGAGTGTTGTTGGGCACGCGCCTTGCCGTGATGACGCCGATGCCCAGTCTTGGCTTGGTGATCGTGGATGAAGAGCACGACACATCGTACAAACAGCAGGAGGGTCTGCGTTATTCGGCGCGGGATCTCGCGATCTGGCGCGCTCACCAACACGACATTCCAGTAGTGCTGGGCTCTGCTACCCCTTCGCTCGAGAGCTGGCATCATGCACAAGCGGGGCGTTACACGCACTTGAGCCTGCCGGAGCGCGCTTTGGGCACCATGCTGCCCAGCGTGCGCTTGATCGACACTCGCCGCCTGACGCTACAGCATGGCCTGGCGCCTGAGCTTCTGCAAGCCATGCGTGATCGCTTGGCTGCTGATCAGCAGGTGCTAGTGTTTCTCAATCGACGCGGCTACGCACCGGTCTTGCATTGCACAGCGTGCGCCTGGGTGAGCCAGTGTCATGCCTGCTCGGCATGGCGAGTGATGCATCGTGAATTCGGTCGCGCCCGATTGCGGTGTCACCATTGCGGCGCGCATGGGCCGGTGCCACGCGCCTGTCCCGAGTGCGGCAACCAGGATCTCCAGCCCATGGGGCGGGGTACCCAGCGCTTGGAAGAAACCCTCGCCGAACAGTTCCCGGGTGCGCGGGTGGTGCGTATCGATGCCGACAGTACCCGGCGCAAGGGCAGCGCCGCCGCTCTATTCGCGCAAGTGCATGCGGGCGAGGTGGATATTCTGGTGGGCACGCAAATGGTGGCCAAAGGGCACGACTTTCGGCGTCTGGGCCTGGTGGGTGTGCTGAACGCCGACGCCATGCTGTTCTCCCACGATTTCAGAGCGCCAGAGCGCCTCTTTGCCCAATTGATGCAGGTGGCGGGCCGCGCGGGTCGTCATCAGCCCGATAGCCAAGTGATGATTCAAACGGGCTATCCTGATCAGGCTGTGTATCAGGCCTTGCAGCGTCACGACTACGTGGGCTTTGCCGCTCATGGCCTCGAAGAACGGCGTAGCGCCGGCTTGCCGCCCTTCACGTATCATGCCTTGCTCACAGCTGAAGCCTCCAACCTCGCTGCGGCCATCGCTTTTCTTGAGGCCGCGCGCAACGAGGCAGAAGCGCCTGCCAGCGGGGAGCCGGCCCCGCCCCCGGGCCTCACATTGTTCGATCCGGTGCCGCTGCGAGTGGTGCGGGTGAACCGGGTGGAGCGCGCCCAGTTGCTGCTGGAAAGCGAGCACCGACCGCTATTGCAGCAGTTTCTCAAACAATGGTTGCCGCGGCTGTCGGCTTTGCCCAGCGCGAAGTCGGTACGTTGGCAGCTCGAAGTAGACCCCTTGGAGATTTGATGTCGCAGTCGTCCTCGCCCATGGCCTCCGCCAACTCACCGTGGGTGGCGGGGCTCAACCCTCGTCAGCGCGAAGCCGTATTGCACCTCGATGGCCCTTGTTTGGTCCTGGCCGGCGCGGGCAGCGGCAAAACCCGCGTGATCACTCAGAAAGTGGCCTGGTTGTTGGCGGAGTGCGGCTACGATGCACGCCATGTGGTGGCGCTCACCTTCACCAACAAAGCGTCCAACGAGATGCTGCATCGCATCCGGCAGGTGCTGCCGGGTCGTCAGGCCCGGGGGCTCACGGTCAGTACCTTTCATTCTCTGGGTGTGCGCATGCTGCGCGAAGAGGCCCCGCGCCTGGGGCTCAAGCCACATTTTTCCATTCTCGACGCCGACGACGCCTACTCGATTCTGCAGGAGTTGTTGGCCACTACCGACAAAGCCCGGATCCGAGCGGTGCAGCACACGATTTCGCTGTGGAAAAACGGGCTGGTGGAGCCCGAAGCGGCCGAGCGTCTTGCGACCAGCGCTACCGAAGCCGACGCCGTGCGCGTTTATCGCAGCTATCGTGACACGTTGCTGGCCTATCAAGCGGTGGATTTCGACGACCTCATCCGCTTGCCGGCGCAGTTGCTCGAACGCGACGCCGAGGCTCGCGAACGCTGGCAATCGCGAGTGCGTTATCTGTTGGTAGACGAATACCAGGACACCAACGCTTGCCAATATCATCTGTTGCGGCAACTGACCGGTCCGCGGGCCATGTTCACCGCGGTCGGCGACGATGATCAGGCAATTTACGCCTGGCGGGGAGCCACGGTAGAGAATTTGGCCCGGCTCACCACCGATTACCCCCAATTGCAGGTGATCAAGCTGGAGCAGAACTATCGGTCGGTGCAAACGGTGCTGGCGGCGGCCAACCGGGTGATTTCGCACAACCCCAAGCTATTCGAAAAATCGCTTTGGTCGGAACTCGGTGCGGGCGAAGCGATTACCGTGACGCCCATGGAGAACGAGGAGGCCGAAGCTGAGAGCATTGCCATGCGCATATCGGCGGCGCGCTTCGAACGGCGCTGCGATTGGCGTGATTTTGCTGTGCTCTATCGCAGCAACCATCAGGCTCGTGTGATCGAGCAGGCGCTGCGCCAGTGCAAAGTGCCCTATACCATTTCAGGGGGGCAGAGCTTTTTCGACAAGGCGGAGGTGCGCGACATCCTGGCTTGGTTGCGCTTGATTGCCAACGACGACGACGACCCGGCATTCATTCGCGCGGTTACCACGCCCCGCCGCGGCGTAGGCCAGGGCACTTTGCACACTCTGGGCAACTACGCCGGGCAGCGGCAAGTGTCGCTGTTTGCCGCAACTTTCGAAGAAGGTCTGGCGGTCCAATTGCCGGAACGCCAACTGGGCCCCTTGCGGGAGTTCGCCAATTACATCAATCGCATGCAATGGCGTGCTGGGGTGATCCGCCCCGGCCAGAACGCACAACGCGCGAGCGAATCGGCCGTTACCTTGCTCGACGAACTGATCAAGGCCATCGGCTACGAAGCCTATTTGTACGATCAATTTGAAGAACGTGCCGCCCAAGCACGCTGGCAAAATGTGCTGGATCTGCTCGACTGGCTCAAGCGCAAATCGGAAGACGACGGTTTGGGCCTTTTGGAGCTGGTGCAGCATGTGGCGCTCATCACCCGGCTCGAGCGTGGCGAAGACGAGGAGCCCAATGCAGTGAAACTTTCCACGCTGCACGCCGCCAAGGGGCTGGAGTTTCCGCACGTATACCTGGCGGGGGTAGAAGAAGGTCTTTTGCCTCACCTGGGCAAGGATGCCGAAGAAGGCGACCCGGAACGGGCGGCCGAATCACTTGCCGAGCGCATCCAGGAAGAGCGCCGGCTGATGTATGTGGGCATTACTCGAGCGCAGCGCAGCCTGCATATCAGCTGGTGTCGCAAACGTCGCCGGGCGCGTGAAGACCTGGTGCGAGAGCCCTCGCGCTTCATTGCGGAAATGGGCCTCGGCACCGATGTCGTGCCCGACCCCAACGCCGGCATGAGCCCAAAAGACCGCCTGGGTGCCCTCAAGGCCATGCTGCAAGGCAATAGTGAACCCACCAGCGCGTAAATCATTCCATGACTCAGTCCGCTGGTGTCGCCAGTATCCAGATATTCAAGTAACCATGCCCCGACTCTCTTCCAAAACCGCCGCCGTCGATCCATTTCACGTGATGGAGTTGGTCAAACTTGCCGATGAGCTTGAAAAAGCGGGACGCGATATTGTCCATATGAGCATCGGCGAACCCGACTTCACCGCAATTCCATCGGTGGTGGCCGCCTTGCAGCAAGCCGCCCAGGAAGGGCGGTCGCAATACACTGCCGCCCTGGGGCTGCCGGAATTGCGAGAAGCCATCGCTGAATTTCAGGGCAATGTATTGGGCGCTCCGGTGAATCCCGAGCAAGTGGTGGTTACCACCGGCGCTTCTGGCGCCCTCACGCTCGCTTGCGCTGCGCTGCTCGACCCCGGGGCTGAGGTGCTCATGGCAGATCCCGCCTATCCGTGCAATCGCCATATCGTGACTGCGGCCGGCGGCCAACCGAAGCTATTGCCCACCACCGCCGAGCAGCGCTTCCAGCTCACGGCCAAACAAGTGAGGGAGCACTGGACAGCGAATACGGCGGGGGTGCTGGTGGCATCGCCCAGCAACCCCACGGGCACCTCAATGGCTACGTCCGAGCTGGCCGCTCTGGTGGCAGACGTCCGTGAGCGCGGCGGTTTTACCCTGGTTGACGAGATCTACCTGGGCCTGAGTTATACCGGCACCCGCCAATCCGCCGCCGCCTTGGGCGACGATCTGATTCTGGTCAATAGCTTTTCGAAGTACTTCCACATGACGGGCTGGCGGCTGGGTTGGCTGGTGGTGCCTCCTCATACCGTATCGGCCTTCGAAAAACTCGCGCAGAATCTGGTGATCTGCGCGCCCGCGCTGGCCCAACACGCCGCGCTGGCCTGCTTCACACCCGAGGCGCTGGCGCAGTTCGAAGCCCGGCGCGACGAATTCCGCCGCCGCCGCGACGCGCTGCTGCCCGAGTTCGAGCGTCTGGGCCTGCATGTGCCCGTGGTGCCTG
>JAJUJN010000013.1 GCA_029265335.1 Alcaligenaceae bacterium | reverse complement strand
TGGTCTTCCCTACCCTCTATGAAGGTTTCGGCCTTCCTGTGCTCGAAGGTTTTGCCAGCGACGTGCCGGTGATCACCTCTACGGCAGCCTCGCTGCCCGAGGTGGCAGGCGATGCCGCTTTGCTGGTAGAGCCCACGCAAACCGAAGCCATCACCGCTGCCATGCAACAGCTGCTCCACGATGAGGCGCTGTGCGAACGGCTACGGCGGGCAGGCCGCCAGCGCGTGCAGCAATTCAGCTGGCAAGCCACGGCACAGCGAACCGCAGCCATCTATCGAGAAATGGCCTCGCGATCCACGGCTGACTCGGCTTCACTGGCTTCGGATTGATCGCGCGCCTCAGGCATCGGCGCCACCGAGACCGACACCGGCAGCGCTGCCACGCCTGCGAAAGGGATGCCGCTGCCGTGGGTGACCTCAAAAATCACGGCCTGATCCCAACGATCGTAATTGCCGGCCACGTGTTGATCGTGGTCGTGCAAGGCCATGCTGATGTGGTAATGGCCAGCGCCCAGGGCCAGATCCGGTAGCTGGAACTCGATACGCTGGCGTTCACCGGGGCGCATGCCAATGTCGGTAAAGCCCTGCCGGCGGGTGTTCATGCCGAACACGTCATAGCCAGTGCGGTCGCGGATGGTCATGCCCAGGGTGAGACCGGGCAAGGGTTCGTTGGCCACGATATCCACCTGCAAGCGCGCAGCCTCACCCACCCGGAATATGGGTTGGTCCACACTGTTCACCTCACGCGCGCCCAGCAGGCGAGCGTCGAGCATGCGAGCGCGGCCATTGCCCGAGCGCTTGCCGTATTCGCCCAGCTCATCGCGCTCTTCGGCCTCGTCTTCGCGCGCCGAAATCATGGCGTAGTAGTAATCGAGCACCTGGCCGGGCTCGCCATCCTGCAGCACACCACCGGCGCCCAGCAAAATGGCGCGATCGCAAAGGCTCTTGATGGCGCCCGGGTCGTGCGAAACGAAGAGCAACGTAGCGCCAGACTCGCGGAACTGGCGAATTCGCGCGAACGACTTGTGCTGAAAATAGGCGTCACCCACCGACAAAGCCTCGTCGATGATGAGCACGTCGGGCTGAAACGCCGTGGCTACGGCAAACGCCACCCTCACCTGCATGCCGCTCGAATAGGTGCGTACGGGCAGATCAAAATACTCGCCCACTTCGGCGAAGGCTTCGATCTCCGGCATGACCGCTTCCATCTCACCGCGACTGTGACCGGCAATTTGTCCCGACATATAGGCGTTTTGTCGCCCGGTGAAATCGGGATGAAAGCCCAACCCCAGTTCGAGCAGGGCCGACACCGTACCATTCACCACCAGCTGGCCTTCCGATGGACGGCTGGTGCCGGCCAGCAACTTGAGCAGTGTGCTCTTGCCAGCACCATTGGCGCCGATCAAGCCAACAGCCTCGCCCCGCGCCACGTCGAAGCTCACATGCCGCAACACCCAACGCAGGCGGTCGCCATCGGGCCGACCCCGAATCAGGCGCCGCAGCAGAGCCTTTTTGCCATAGGTGCTGGCATAGGCCTTGCCAAGGTCGTTGACGGAAATGACGGGCTCAGACATGGATAAGCAAATGCGATGGAGTTCAGAGGTAATCGAGCATTTCGCCCAATAGACGGCGGTAGCACCAGAGCGCCAGGAAAGTCAGCCCAATGGCCAGCAGCAAGGGGTACCACAAGCTGCCGGCGGCGTGATTCTCGGCGCCCAGAAAAACACCCTGGATGCGGGTGATGGGCGCCACCATGGGGTTCCACACGATGAGCTCACGAAAAGCCGCAGGCAGAATGGTGATGGGATACACAATGGGCGTAGCCCAAAATAGCAGCTGCAGGCCGATATCCACGATCTGCCCTACGTCGCGCAAAAAAACATGCAGCACACCCGTCAGCAAACCGAAGCTGAGGGCCAGCAACACCAGGATCGCGAGCGATGGCAAGGCCGCCAGTACCTGCCACCCTGGCCAGGCGTCGATCAGCAGCAGAAAAGCAAAATACAGCAGCATCAGCACCAGGAAATTGAAGCTGGCCACCACCACCACCGGCAACAACAGCACGAGCTTGGGGAACTGCACTTTTTTGATGAGGTTGGCGTGCTCAAGAAAAATGCCCTTGGTGCGCTGGCTGATTTCCACAAACAGGCCCCAGGTGATGAGCCCGGCGCAGATGAAAATGCTGTAGCCGAATACCCCTGGCTGAGTGCCGGGCAGGCGCGCCTGCATCACTTGTGAAAACACCAGGGTGTAGATCAGAATCATGGCCAGGGGCTGCAGAATCAGCCACAAAGGCCCCAGCACCGAGCCGGTATAGCGGGCGCGTAGGTCGCGTTCGGCAATGGCGCGAACCAAACCACGAAAACGCCATGCGCCAGCCAGGGCATGCCAGAGATTGGTCATTCGAGTTGCGTCTCCTGCTTGGCTCAACCGGCGTCGCGGGTGAACACCACACTGGTGTTGCCGACCGATCCTGATGCCTTGGCACCGCTATTGGCCACGGCAAAGAAGCGATCCACTTCTTCGAAGTCGGCCACCGTGAGCACGCCGGCGTAGTAGCGCAGCTGCATGTGGGCGTCGAGATAGTCGTAGCGGGCCTGGGCGAGATCGCGACGCGACTCATACAACTGCTGCTCGGCATTGAGCACATCGAGGTTCACCCTCACCCCACCCCGCACACTCTGGCGGGTGGCCTCCACAAGCAGTTGCGCCGACTCGACCGCGTGCTCCAGCGCCTCGATGCGGTGGGCGCTGCTGCGGATGCGGTGGTAGTGGCGCTCGAGCTCCACCAGCACCTGGTTGGTGGTGGCGTCGAGTTCGGCATGCGCCTGTTGATATTGCGCCGCAGCCTGTCGGGTGCGCGCGCTCACGCCGCCTCCCGAATACAACGGTATCCGTACCTGCACACCCACGGCACTGCGCCGATTGCGCTGGTTGATGGTGCTGACCGAATCGGATTCGTCGATGCGGTAGTTGGCAATCAGATCCACCGTGGGGTAATGACCGGCTTTTTGCTGGTCGAGACGGGCGCTGGCCGACTCAACGCCCAAGCGGCGAGCGATCACTTCGGCATTGGCCGAGCGGCCCAACTGCAGCCACACCTCCAGCTCCTGCAAGGGCAGATCGAGTGGCGAGAACTCCGGCACCAGCTGCTGCAGCTGGTTGGGATGGCTCACGTGACCCGGGCCGATCATGCTCTGCAGAGTGCGCATGGCGTTGCCCAATTCATCGCGCGCCTCGATCACCTGCGCCACCGCCACATCGTAGCGCGAGCGGGTTTCGATCATATCGGTGCGGGTACCTTCACCGGCCTGAAACATGCGTTCGTTGGCATGCATCTGTTCTTCGAACGCCGTTTGCTGTGCTTCAGCAATGGCGAGCTGATCGCGAGCGAGCAGCACCGCCGAGTAGGCTTCGTAGAGGCGCAGCATCAGCTCCTGGTGGGCACTGTCGAACTCGGCTCGCGCCACCTCCGACAGGGCGATGCCCCGCTGATAACCGGCCCACGCCTCCAGGTTGTAGAGCGGTTGGCGCAACTGCACCTGGCCCACGTAGCTCGGGTAGTTGGAATTGGTAGCGGTCTGGGTACGCCCGGTGGTGGGCGACTCCACTTCTTGATGAAGCCAGTTGCGCTGGTATGAGTACGAGAAATCAGCCTGCGGCAACAACTGGGAGCGGGCGATGTTACGTTCTTCCATGCCCGCTTCGCGCGCCTGCCAGGCCGCCCGGAACTGCGGATCGTATTCTCGCGCCGCCATATACGCTTCGATCAGACCCAGGGCCTGAGCCGAGGGGGCTACGACCCACAAGGCAGCAAACAGCCATCTGCGTAGCATCATTGGGCGTCTCCGCAAGATCATTCCTGAACAAACGAGGTCTGGGCACGGTCGAGCAAGGGGCGGAAAAGGTAATTCAGCATCGAGCGCTCGCCCGTTTTGATCAGCACCTCTACCGCCATGCCCGGACGCACCTGGTTGTCGGCCAGCAGGGTTTCGCCTTCGGGCGTCACCTCAACATCTACCTCGTAGTATGGCTCCCCTGAGCTTTCATCCACCAGACGGTCAGCCGACACGGTGGTGACCTCGCCCGGAATGTTGGGCGTGACCGCCTGATTGAAGGCGGTGAACATCAGCTCCACCGGCAGGCCCGGCTGAACCGCATCGATGAGATGCACCGGCACCCGGGCTTCGATCACCAATGGCTCATCTTCGGGCACGAGGTCCATCAGTTCGGTACCCGACGAGATCACGCCGCCTACCGTGTGAATCTGCAACCCTACCACCACACCATCGCTGGGCGCACGAATATGGGTGTAAGCCAGCTCGAAGTCGGCGTATTCGAGACGGCTGGAAACTTCCTGCACCTCGCGCTGCACTTCGGCAAGCTGCATGCGCACCTCGCGCTGGAACTCCTGCTGTCGCTGCAACATGCGCTGCTGGATTTCACCGATACGACGCTGAGCGCTGACGATGCCGGCGGCGGCTTCGGCGATGTCACCCTGCAATTGACTCAAATTACGCTCGAGCTCGAGCACGCGATTGCGCGGCACATAACCTTCGCGCGCTAGATCGCGCATGCCATTGAGCTGTTCCTGCAGCAAGCGGGCCTGTTCACGCCGGGCGTGCGACACCGATTGCAGGCCCTGAATATCGGCCTCCAAACTGGCGATACTTTGCTTTTGTGCGTCCATTTCGCTTTGCAGCGCCTGGCGCCGGCTGTCGAACAGCTGCTGTTGGGTGAGGATGGCCATTTCTACGCGCGGGTCGTTGCGCGCATCGAGGAGCGTTTGTGGAAAGGTGATCTGCTCCTTGCCATCACGTTCTGCGTCGAGCCTCGCAGCGAGCGCCAGTCCCGACCAATATTGGCTGCGCAGGGCTTCGGCCTCGGAGCGCGCTCGTGTGGTGTCGAGTCGCACCAGAACGTCGCCCCGGGTCACCGTGTCGCCGTTGCGCACCAGAATATCGCTCACCACGCCGCCCACCAGGTTCTGCACGGTTTGCCGATTGCCCGAAACCTTGACGGTACCGGGCGCTGGCACACCTTGATCGAGCGGCGCCAGAGCGGCCCACGCCCCAAAGCCCACAACGCCCACGAGCACGATCCACCAACCCACCCGCGAGTATCGACGCTCTTCGACATCGGCTCCCGTCGACCCCGCGCTTGCACCGGCGTCAACAACCTCAACCGATTCGGAGCGCTGCTTTTTGCCAAACCACTTAGCCATGCGAATGCTCGATTGTGTCCTGGGAATGGGCGAAACCTGCCCGTTGGGGATGATTCATGACGAGAGGCGCGGCGCCGGCGCCGGTCCTGAAGTAGCCGGCGGGACATTGCCTTGCCCCGCCTTGCGCTGCTGGTTGGCCTGAGCCAGCGCCGCCAGCACCTGCTGCGTGGGGCCGAACATCCCTACAGTGCCGTCGCGCAACAGCAGCAATTTGGAAGTGATGGCGATGATACTGGTGCGGTGCGTGACGAGCACCACCGTTTTGCCCGCGTCGCGCAAGCTGATGATGGCGTTGCGCAGGGCTTCTTCGCCAGTTTCGTCGAGATTGGAATTGGGTTCGTCGAGCACCACCAGCGAGGGCATGCCATAGATGGCCCTCGCCAGTGCGATGCGTTGCTTCTGCCCGCCCGAAAGCCCGGCGCCGTCGTCGCCCACCTGGGTGTCGTAGCCGTCGGGGAACTGCAGAATCATCTCGTGCACGCCAGCCATGCGTGCGGCCTCGATCACCTTGGCCGAATCCACTTCGCCGAAGCGAGCGATGTTCTCGCTTACCGAGCCAGCAAACAGTTCGATATCCTGCGGCAGGTAACCGATGTAGGGCCCCAGGTGCTCTTTGTTCCAATGGTAAATATCGGCGCCATCGAGCCGCACCGTGCCCATCATGGCCGGCCAAACGCCAACCAGCAGCCTGGCGAGGGTGGATTTACCCGACCCGCTGGGGCCGATCAGCCCCATCACCTCGCCGGCTTCCAGGCTGAGGTTGATATTGCGCAACAAAGGCAAACGCTGCCCGGGTGGCGCAGCCGACACGCCTTCGGCGCGCAGGTCGCCCTTGGGCGCCGGCAACTCCATGCTGGGCTTGCGCGCCGGGTTGATTTCCAGCAGCTTCACCAGCCGCTCGTGGGCACTGCGCACGCCGCTCCACTGCCGCCAGACGTTGATCACCATTTCTACCGGCGCCAGGGCACGGCCCAGCAAAATCGAGCCGGCAATCATCATACCGGCGGTGATGCGCCCTTCGAGCACCAGCAGGGCGCCCAGACCGAGCACCAGCGATTGCAGGGAGATCCGAAAAAAGCGTGTGTAGGCACTCACTGCCGCACTCTTTTCGCTGGCTTCGTTCTGCAACTTGAGCGCCTGGGCATGGCTGCCATACCAGCGCGCCTGCAGATTGGGCATCATGCCCATGGCTTCGATCACCTCGGCGTTGCGCAGGGTATTGCCGGCATGAGTGGACGACGCCACTGCCAGAGAGTTGGCTTCGCTGAGGGGTTTACGAGTCACGATCTGGTTGACGATGGCCAGCACGATCAGGATCAGCGTACCCACCAGAGCGAACACGCCCAGCCAGACATCGAACAGAAAGATCACAAAGATGTAGATGGGTGCCCAGGGCGCGTCGAAGAAGGCAAACAAGGCATTGCCGGTCACGAACTGACGGATGGTGGTGAGGTCGTTGAGCGCCTGGCTGGCGTTGCCTCGGCCGTTCTTGAGGTTTTGCTCGAACGCTGCCGTGTACACCCGCCGATTGAGGTGAGCATCGAGCTTGGTACCCACCCGAATCACCACTTGGCTGCGCACATATTCCAGTGCGGCCATGATCAGGTAAGCGCCCACCACGATGAGGGTGAGCATCAGCAATGTCATGGGATTGCGGCTGGAGAGCACGCGATCGTAAACCTGCAGCATATAGATGGCAGGCACCAACATCAGCATGTTCACCACCATGCTGAACACACCCACCGACCGAAATGCCCGCTTGAAACCCAGTAGCGCCTGAACGATTTCGTCGTTCGGCAGGGAAAACCTGGAAGCCATGACCACTCACAGTATGGAGACACCGGCCCGCTTGCCGGATCGGCGAATAGTAGCACCGAATGTGACGACCATCACATATTTTCGGCACTATACGTGACTCTCATCACAAGTTTTAGGGGAAAGCCCTGCGTACGAGGTAGAATCGAGGCTCGATCAATTCCCGCACCCTCCACCGGAAACGTCGTGGCCTTTTCGCCTCTGGAAGCCCTGCGTCAGCAAAAGCTCCTTGCTGGTCTGGACGACAGCGTCCTGCAGGAACTGGCAGTTCTGACGCGTTTCGAACAACACGAAAAACGCGCCTATGTGATTCACAAAGGATCCAGCGGCGATGAACTCGTGCTGCTGGTTTCCGGCCGCTTGCAGGTTATCGCCCCCTCGGAAGACGGTCGCGAGGTGGGCCTGCACTTTGTGGAGCCCGGCGACTATCTTGGCGAACTGGCAGTGATCGACGGCGGCCCGAGGTCGGCTTCGATCGTAGCCACTACCACCTCGGTGGTAGGCCTGCTGCCGGGCAGTGCGGCGCGACGTATTTTTACACAATATCCGGTGGTCGCGGAGCGCATACTGCTGCGCCTGTGTCACACCATCCGGCAGTCGTCGCACATCCGCTCCGTACTCGGCATGGCGCGAGCCTTCTCGCGCATCTATGCCGTACTGCACGGTTCGGCCCGCACCTGGAAAGACGATCTCGTGACCATCGAGAATCTGCCCAGTCAACAGGCCATCGCCATTACGGCCAACGTGAGTCGCGAAACCGTGTCACGCGCCATGCAGGCCCTGTTCGCCAATCAGATCGTGGAAAAAGACAATCGCCGCCTGATCGTGCGCAACCCGCAGGCGCTGGCCAAGTTGGCCCGCGGCGAAATGAATCTGCGGGTGAGCAAGGGCGGCGCGACCAAACGCAGCAGCAAGAGCAGTGCCGCCTCCCGACGGCGGGAAGCAACCGAGAAGACTCCCGACGACACACCCGCCGACACCGAAAACCCAGCCTAGAACTTGAGGTATTCGTCGCTCAGGTCGATGGTGGGCGGCAGGTTGGCCTGAATGGGCGCTTCGGGCTGCTTCTGCGCCAGCTTTTCGAGCAGGTGAATGCTGCGCAACGACAGCGCATGTGCGTAAATGAGCGGTAGACCGCCTTCGCGACGCAAGGTGAGGAAGTCTTCGTCGCTCAATTCGCCAAAGCGTTTTTGATCCACTTGGTGGAGGCCTTGCAACTTGAGCGGCTGGCCATCGGCTTTTTTGACCACGGGCTCCCAAGGCTCGAGCAGCTCGAGCTGGCGTATAGAGGCTACGCCACGCTGAGTGAGCATTTCTTGTTGCGCCATCATGCGCAGGAATTCGATGATCTTCTGCAGGCGCTCGCCAGGCTCGCCGTTTTCCGTGAACAGCAACTCGCCGTCGGTATCGCTCAACCGGTCGGCGTCGGTATCTACCACCACCACCTGCTGATCATCTTTGCGCACCAGGGCAAAGGGCCAGGCGCGCAAAACGCCTGGAATATAAGAGCCCTGCCACTGGCCCTTGTCGTCGATGAACAGGTTCTGCTTGCCGAAACCCAGCAGCCCCACCATGCCGGCTTGCTCACCTTGCACCCGAAATGCCACGGGAAAGGCGCGCACGGCTTCGGCGAGCTCTGCCGCCACCAGGCCCACAAAGGCCCGATCACGGGCGAAAGCCCAGGGTTGCGGCGTGGCACGCAGGCGAAGATTTTGATGGTTCTGACGTGAGAGGACCTGATAGCTCATGTAATCGGAATGATTCTGCAAAAAATGAAAGGTGAGCCAGCACAGCGTGCTCGCATGAACCGCAAGGGTAACGCAGAAATCTGTGTTTTATATGGCATGGCGCGTACTCATGTCGAACAGACGACGATGTTCGAGCATGGCGTAGCGGTCGGTCATGCCGGCGATGTAATCGGCGATCGCTCGCGCTTGAGCGCGGGGCCCAGCGTCGAGCCGTTGATACTTGGGCGGCAGCAGCCCCGGCACATCCATGAAGGCGTGGAACATTTCCTGCACGATACGGCGCGCCTTGTTGGTCATGCGCATGACTTGATAGTGACGGTAGAGGTTGTCGCGCAGGAAGGCCTTGAGCTCGCGTGATTGGCGATGGAGATCTGCGCTGAACGACACCAACGCCGGTGCTGCGCGGACCGCGTCGATATCGCCCGGCGCCACGTCTTGAATGCGGGCGCGCGTGTGCTCGGTGAGGTCGATGATCAGGGTATTGATCATGCGCCGCACGGTTTCGGCAATGAGCCGGCGTTCTTCAAGGCCGGGATAGGCGGCGAGAGCCTGCTGCCAATGACGGGCAAAGATTTCTACCGACTGCAGCTGCTGCAGAGAAATAAGACCCGAACGCAGACCGTCGTCGATATCGTGGTTGTTGTAGGCGATTTCGTCGCAAAGGTTGGTGACCTGAGCTTCGAGCGAAGGCTGTAGTCCGGCAAGAAAGCGCTCGCCCACATCGCCCAGGCGCGCCGCGCGCTCACGCGAGCAATGTTTGAGAATGCCCTCGCGCGTTTCGAAGCACAGGTTGAGGCCATCGAAATCGCCGTAGCGCTCCTCGAGCCGATCCACCACCCGCAGGCTCTGCAGGTTGTGCTCGAAGCCCTGGCTATCGGGCACGCGATCGCGCAAACAGGCATTGAGCGCATCCTGGCCCGCATGGCCGAACGGTGTGTGACCCAGATCGTGCGCCAGCGCAATGGCTTCGGTGAGATCCTCGTTGATTTGCAGGTTGCGCGCCACCGAACGGGCGATCTGCGCCACCTCGATGCTGTGCGTGAGCCGCGTACGAAACAAATCGCCCTCGTGGTTCACAAACACCTGGGTTTTGTATTCGAGCCGCCTGAAAGCCTTGGCGTGCACGATACGATCGCGGTCGCGCTGAAACTCGGTGCGGCTGGCGGGCGGCGGTTCGGCGAATCGTCGACCGCGACTTTGATCAGCATGCGCGGCATAGGGCGCCAGAGTTTGGTTCATGCAGGGGGTACTCCCGCAGAGGATGCGGCCAGGTTGCGGGTGGCTTCGAGCACCTCCTGCAGAGGCCCGTTGGGGACAGCCGAAACCTGGGCCCGGCCCAGTTCAGGCAAGAGCACAAAACGGATCTGCCCGGCCGTGACTTTTTTGTCGCCTTGCATGAGTTCTACCCACTGTTGCGGACCATTGAGGGGCGGCGCCTGCACGGGGCAGCCTATGGCGGCCACCAGTGCGCGGATTCGTTCCACCGCGTTGGTGGGGAGGCCGCAAGTGAGCGACGAGAGCTGCGCCGCCATCACCATGCCGCAACCCACCGCCTCGCCGTGCAACCATTCGCCGAAACCCAGGCCGGCTTCGATCGCGTGCCCAAAAGTGTGGCCAAAATTAAGAATGGCTCGCTCGCCGGACTCGCGCTCGTCGCGGCCCACCACTTGCGCCTTGAGCTCGCACGACCTGGCGATGGCGTATTGCAAGGCAGCGGGATCGAGGGCGCGCAGGTCGGCGGCGTGCTGCTCGCACCAGGCGAAAAACTCGGCATCGAGAATGCAGCCGTACTTGATGACCTCGGCCAAGCCGGCGCTCACTTCGCGACTGGGCAGGGTACGCAGCAGGTCGGTGTCGATCTCCACACCGATGGGCTGATAAAAAGCGCCAATGAGGTTTTTGCCCGAAACGTGGTTGACCCCCGTTTTGCCACCCACCGAAGAATCCACCTGCGCCAGCAAGGTGGTGGGCACTTGCAGGAAGCGCACCCCGCGCAGAAAGATCGCCGCGGCAAACCCGGTGATGTCACCAATCACCCCACCACCCAGCGCCACCAGCAAACACCGACGATCGAAACGCTGCTGCAGCAGGGTGTCGAGAATGTGCTGCAGCGTGGCCATGGTTTTATGGGCTTCGCCGTCGGGCACAGTGAGCAAGGTGACCTCTTTGCCACTGTCGGCCAGAGCGCGACGTGCTCGTTCCCCGTAATGCTCCGCCACCGTAGGGTTGGTTACCAGGGCAATGCGCGAGGCATCCGCCGGAACCGCGTCGCCCAAAGCATCAAGGCGACCCTTGCCAATGCGAATGGGATAGCTACCGCCCGCAGTGTTTACGTCGACCTGTTGCATGTCGATTCATACTCCCTCAAGCTATGGCGCACCAGCGGCAGCACGCGCCGCACCAGCTGCGCCACCGACGTGCGCCCGGTTTCGATCACAAGATCGGCCACTTCTTCATAGAGCGGGCCGCGTTCTTCCAGCAGACGCGCCAGCACCCCTTGCGGATCGGCGTTTTGCAACAGCGGCCGATTGCGGTCGTAGCGCGTGCGTGCAAACAGATCGGCTGGCCTGGCTTTCAGGTAAAGCACCAAGCCACGCTGGCGCAAGTGTTCACGGTTCTGGGGCGACAGCACGGCCCCACCGCCGGTGGCGAGTACAATGCCGGGCAGACGCGTGTACTCGTCGAGCGCGCAAGCTTCGCGCTTGCGGAACCCCTCTTCGCCTTCGAGGTCGAAGATCGTTGGTATGCGCACGCCGCAACGTTCTTCCAGTTCGTGATCGATATCAAAAAACCGGCGCCCCAGAGTTCGCGCCAACGATTTGCCAATGGTGGTTTTGCCCGCACCGGGCATGCCTACCAGAAAAATCGGCACCGATGCGGCATCTTCGGCGAATGGATCGGGGCTCGGAGCGTTGGGGTCGGCCATCTCAGTTGTGTCGTATTGCAGATTCTCCCGCATTATCCCACTGCCCGGGCGTTGTGCCCAAAAACCGACAGTTTGCCGGGTTTTCCCCTTGAGTACGCCGGCTTTTCGCGCCCCCAATAGCCTCCCGTTCTAGAATTTCAATATGGCCAAATCCTCTCGCACATCTGCCTCTTCACCCGGCGCCGGTATCCTGCGCTGGCTTTTAGGCTTACTGGCTATCGGCATTGGGCTGGCGGTCAGTGGCGCTCTCGTATTGGGTCTGGCGCTCGCGCTGGCCTGGCCCAATCTGCCGGCACTCGATGCCCTGGTGGATTACCGTCCCAAGATCCCACTGCGGGTGTACACGGCCGATCAAATGCTCATCGGCGAATTTGGCGAGGAGCGACGGCGCGTGGTGCCTATCCAGGAGGTGCCCGAATCGCTCAAGCAGGCCATTCTGGCGGCCGAAGACGACCGTTTCTACGAACACCACGGCATCGATCTGGCGGGCGTGGCGCGAGCGGCGCTCATCAACCTGCGTGAAATGCGCAAGGTACAGGGGGCCAGCACCATCACCATGCAGGTGGCGCGCAACTTCTACCAGTCTTCGGAAAAAACCTGGTCGCGCAAGTTCTACGAGCTGCTTCTTACCCTCAAGATCGAAGCCAACCTCAGCAAAGACGAAATCCTCGAGCTGTACATCAACCAGATCTATCTGGGTCATCGTTCGTACGGTTTCGAAGCTGCCGCTCAAACCTATTTCGGCAAGCCCCTGCGCGAAGTGAGCGTGGCCGAGGCTGCCATGCTGGCTGGCATTCCCAAGGCGCCCTCGCGCTTCAACCCGCGCAGTAACTTTCCGCGTGCTGAAGTGCGTCAGCACTACGTGCTCAATCGCATGTTGGGCCTGGGTTATATCTCGCCCGAAACCTACGACGCCGCCATGGCCGAAGAAATCCGCCTGCGCTCACGCAGTCGCGAAGACGGCCCCTCATTGCAGGCCAACGCCAAATATGTGGCCGAGCTGGCGCGACAACTGGTTTACGACATCTATGGCGACGAAACCTACACCCGTGGCCTGAACGTATACACCACTGTCGATTCCAAACTCCAGCAAGACGCCTGGCGCGCCGTGCGCGAAGGTATTTTTGATTACGACCGTCGCCGCGGCTTCCGCGGCCCCGAAGCGGTGGCCGACCTGCCGCAGGGGCTGGATACCGACGAACTCGACACTCTCCTCGACGAGATCCTCAGCGAACACCCCGACAGCGACAATCTCCTCGCGGCCGTGGTGCTCGAAGCCAGCCCCGAACGCGTGGTGGTGGCCCGCAGCTCCAATGAAATCCTCGCCATCGAAGGCAAGGGCCTGGCATTTGCCAAGCCTGGCCTGGCCAGCAATGCCTCCGACTCGCGACGCATTCGTCGCGGCGCCGTGGTGCGTGTGTATCAGGGTGCCGACGGTTGGGAGCTCACCCAGTTGCCCCAGGTTCAGGCGGCGCTGGTGGCGTTGTCGCCCGACGACGGCGCGATCAAAGCCATGATGGGCGGCTTCGACTTCGATCTGGGCAAGTTCAATCGCGTTACCCAGGCCTGGCGACAGCCGGGCTCAAGCTTCAAGCCCTTTGTCTATGCGGCGGCGCTCGAGCGCGGGCTTACCCCCGCCACTCGCATCTCCGACCAACCTTATGTGCTCGAACCTACGCACCCCGGTGGCGAGCGCTGGACACCAAAAAACTATGGCAACACCTACGCCGACTCCATGACCCTCAAGGAAGGTCTGGCGAGGTCGCGCAATATGGTTTCCATCCGAGTGCTCGACGCCATTGGCCCCAAATACGCTCAGGAATACATCAGTCGCTTCGGCTTCCAGCCCGAGCGACACCCGCCTTACCTCACCATGGCATTGGGCGCGGGCGAAGTCACTCCATTGCAGATGGCCGCCGCTTACGCGGTGTTTGCCAACGGCGGCTACCAGGTGCCTCCACATCTCATCACGCACGTCACCGATACCGAGGGGCAGGTGCTCATGCAGGCCCAGCCCATTCTCGCCGGTAACGCGTCGGCCCGAGTGATCGATGCCCGCACCGCCTATGTTGCCGATAGCCTGATGCGCAACAACGTGGCCAGTGGCACGGCCCGGCGCGCATCGGCGCTGGGTCGCTCCGATGTAGCTGGCAAAACCGGCACCACCAACGACTCGGTCGACGCCTGGTTTGCCGGCTACACGCCCAGTTTGGTAGGCGTGGCCTGGATGGGCTTCGACCAACCTCGCTCCTTGGGTCAGGGCGAACCCGGCGGCGGCGCCGCCTTGCCGGTGTGGCTCAACTTCATGGAAACGGCTTTGAAAGATGTGCCCGAAAAGCGACTGCCCGAACCCAAGGGCTTGTTGCATGCCGAAGGCACCGTGTTCTTTGAAGAATTCCCGCCCGGCCAGGCCATCGCCAGCATTGGCCTCGACGAAGACCCCTTGCGCGACCTACTCGAAACCCTGGGGGTGAATGAAGCCGTAGCGCAAGCGCCTCGCTCGCCGCTGGAGCGCATCTTCGGGGGTGGCGATCAAGAGGCTGCGACCCGGGCCCAGCCCGACGTGCCACTACAGCACCAGCCTGCGCAGCCGGCAGCCGGCGGCAACAGCACCGCCAATCGGGCACAGAATAACTCGCGCGACACCTGGGGCGGCACCATGATGGTGCCCTGAGGCGTGGGAGTCAGCCATAGGCGGCCCGTGAGCGCCGCCTATGGCGGGTGATCAGATACTTACCTGCAAAGGTTTGCCAGCGGCCTCGGTGCAAACTTGCGACAAGGCTTCCGCCAGATCGGGACCCCCACGGGTATCGCGC
Organism: Alcaligenaceae bacterium; assembly: GCA_029265335.1. Lineage (GTDB taxonomy): Bacteria > Pseudomonadota > Gammaproteobacteria > Burkholderiales > Burkholderiaceae_B > Verticiella. The sequence continues at coordinate 609 of JAJUJN010000013.1, read as the reverse complement.
CAGACGCCGTCTTCGAAGCGATAATGGTAGCCCCCGGCAGGGGCCGCCAACCACATTTCTCGCAAGGGCGGCTGGCCGTTCACCACCACTTCGGCGCCATTATCGAACTTGAGAGTGAGCACTCCGCCGCTACGCTCGGCTTCCACTTCAATTTCAAGCTCATCGAACCAGTAGTCGGCCTGAGCCTGGATACGTTTCATGATACCGTCAGCAACGGTAAGAAATTCACTTTCTGTCATCATTTTGCGACCTGCCATGCGCGAAAAACTCATGTCTCCTCTACCGAGGAGAACCTACCTCATTGTAGCCTTCGCCGTACTCAATCTTGCGCTGGCAGGCTGCGGACAAAAAGGGCCCCTGTATCTCCCGGAGCCCGCCGCCGCGGCATCCGCCGCTTCCTGACCCCTCTGTTGTTGTACTCACCATGTCTCTCACACGCGACCCCGTCGGCTACCCCTGGTTTCATTATCAAAACCACGAGCTTCACGTTGAACAATTGGCGCTGCGCCAGCTTGCCGAACAGCACGGCACGCCCCTCTTCGTCTATTCCCGCGCTGCGCTGCTCGCAGCCTGGCAAAAGTACGCCAAGGCCATTGCCGGGCGGCGGGC
>JAJUJN010000254.1 GCA_029265335.1 Alcaligenaceae bacterium | reverse complement strand
GAGTCCAAAACCTGCTGCGCCAGACTTTGCAAGACTTGCGCAACATCCTCAGCGGACTGGCGGGCGAGGCTCTGCCGGTGGCACATGTGCTTGATCGCCTGCAGGCTGAAGCCCAGGAGCGCTTGCAAGCCGCCAACATCTACCTCGTTCAGCATCGCCCGGCCGACTTGCCCGAAGTCAGCATCTCTTACGGCGTGTACAAAAACCTCACCTCGGCACACCGCGAAGTGATCAGCAACATCATTCGGCATAGCACCTCACCGATCGTGGTGCTGGAAACTGATTATCGCGACGGTTGCTTGAGCATCGAAACTCGCGAGCAAGCAGGGATCAACTCGGCGAGCGTTAACAACCTCACCTCAGCGGTGCCCAGGGCTCGCGATGATCATGAGCCGTCCACCCGGCTCGGGCTCGACTACCTGCGGCAACGACTGGCCGAAGCTGGTGGCCACGTCGATATTCAGCTGACCCCCGCCGGCTGCCGTGTATTGTTCACTCTGCCCCTGCTCGCGCGTGATTCGTCGGTCGATTCCGTGCAAGGCGACGCCACCGCAAGCCTCAGCAATTCGCTTGCTGACGGAGCGAACCAATGACGAACGCCCGCCACGTTCTCATCGTGGAAGACCTGCTCGAATACAGCACCTGGCTGCAGCGCACTTTGCTGGAGGCCTGGCCCGACACTGTGATTCATACGGCGGCCAACATAGCGACAGCGCGAGCCTGGCTCAACTCACCGCCAACCGGGTTTGGCTTGGCCCTCATCGACCTTTCTCTGCCCGACGGCAACGGTTTGGAATTGATTGCCGGCATGGCAGGTCACCAGCCTCCGGTCTGGGTGGTGGTCACCACCATTTTCGATGACGACACGCATCTCTTCAGCGCCTTGGCGGCAGGCGCCGATGGTTACCTGCTCAAGGGGATGTCGGCCCAACAGCTGATGGCGCACCTTGAGGCGATTCAAAATGGCACGCCGCCGATCTCACCGGCCATCGCTCGCCGCATGCTGGACTATTTCCGGCAGGCCTCGCCGCCCGCCTCGCCGACCATGGCCGCACCGACCGAACTCACCCCCCTCACGCCGCGGGAACTTGAGGTACTGCGTTATATTGGCCGAGGGCTCCGCGTAGCCGAGACAGCCCGATTGCTGGAGCTCACCGAAAACACGGTGGCCGGCTATGTGAAGTCGCTCTACCGCAAGTTGAACGTGTCGTCGCGTGCCGAAGCTGCGCTCGAGGCGGCTCGTCGCGGCCTGGTATAGCCAGGCCGCCGCAGGGGCTCAAGACTGCCGACGCGCCTTGTGCGCCGCCCGGCGTCGCCGCGACTCCATGGGATCGAACACCAGGGGCCGATAGACTTCCACCCGGTCGCCGTCGGCCAGCACGTAGTCGGCTTGGCGTCGGATGCCAAACACACCCACTCCTGCGGCGATCGGATCGATTTGGGGAAAAGCTTCGCTAAAGCCGCTGGCCGCGAGAGCGTCCTGCAACGAGCTGCCGGCGGCGATCTCAACCTGGCGCAGCCATACTTCGTCGGGCATGGCATACACCACTTGCACGCGCAGACGCGGCGCGGCGGCGTTGTCCGCCTCAGCAGCAGCGGGAGAAGCTTCTTGCTGAGGAGATGAGGCTGGCCCTTGCTCCGGCTTAACCATAGACCTGATCTGCCCGCTTGGTGAAAGCGTCGATAAAGCTGGAGGCGATACGGTTGAAAACCGGCCCCACCACGCGCTCTAGCATCCGACTCGAAAAAGCGTATTCCATGGTGAACAGCACTTTGCAAGCGTGTTCATCCAAGGCCTGGAATTCCCACAGGCCCTCGAGATGCGAAAACGGACCGTCGACCAGCGATAGCCGAATGCTGCGCGGATAGTCGTGCGCGTTCTCGGTGGTGAAGCTTTGCTTGACCCCGGCGAACTGGATGGTAATGGAGGCGCGCATGCCGTTTTCATGGCGTTCAAGAATGGTGGCGCCACCACACCACGGCATGAACTGCGGATACCTATCGACCCCCGCCACGAGATCAAACATCTGTTCTGCCGAGTAGGGCACCAGCACCGACCGTTGTACCTTGTGCATAGAGTTGGCAATGTAAAGGGTAGAATCGGATGATTTTACCGGCACGGACACATGAGCATCATCAACAACCGCAAGGCGTTCCACGAATACTTCATCGAAGATCGGTTCGAGGCCGGGCTGGTGCTCGAAGGTTGGGAGGTGAAGGCCATCCGCGCTGGCCGGGTGCAGATTCAAGAAAGCCACATCATTGTGCGCGACGGCGAGCTGTTCATCATCGGCATGCATATCAGCCCGCTACCCACCACTTCTACCCACGTCAAGCCCGACCCCACCCGCACGCGCAAGCTACTGCTCAGAGCGAGTGAAATCAGCAAGCTCATCGGTCGGGTGGAACAGCGTGGCTACACCATGGTGCCGCTCAATCTGCATTACAACAAAGGGCGCATCAAACTCGAGATGGCGCTGGCTCGCGGCAAGAAGCAGCACGACAAACGCCGCACCGAACGCGATCGCGACTGGCAGCGCGAGAAAGATCGCATCATGAAGCAGAAGGTGAACAACTGAACACTGCGGGAGGGTAGATGTCGTCGTTTCGTTTTGAAGCTGTCGACGCAACCGGCAAAGCCGAACGCGGGCTGATCGAAGCCGACAGCGAACGCGGCGCCCGCAGTCAGCTCAGGGCACGCGGCCTGCTGCCCCTGCAGGTTGAAGCGCTGCACCCACGTGGCGGCGCAGGGCCCTCTGGGCTGGCGCCTCGCCTCACCGACGCCGAACTGGCCTGGGCCACCCGGCAGCTGGCGAGTCTGCTCTCGGCTCGTCTGCCGCTCGATGCGGCGTTGAGCGCCACGGCCGATCAGGCCGAACGCAAGCATGTTTCGGAAGTGATCAGCGCCGTGCGCTCCGAAGTGCGTTCCGGCCATCGTTTGGCAGACGCCCTGAGCACCCGACCTCGCGACTTCCCCGATATCTACCGGGCTCTGGTGGCCGCCGGCGAAGAGTCGGGCGACCTCGCCGACGTCATGGAACGCCTGGCCGATTACATCGAAGAACGCAACACGCTGCAAAGCAAGGTCAAGACCGCGTTCATCTATCCCGCCATCGTCAGTTTCGTGTCGGTGGCCATTGTGATCTTTCTGCTGGGTTATGTGGTGCCGCAAGTGGTGAGCGCCTTCTCGCAGGCGCAGCAGAGTTTGCCTCTGCTCACCCGCATCATGCTGAGCCTCAGCGATTTCGTGCGCGAATGGGGCCTGGCCCTGGCGGTGGTTTTGGCGCTGGCCGCCCTGCTCTGGCGGGCCCTGCTGCGCAACCCAGCCACCCGCCTCGCCTGGCATCAACGCATTTTGCGTCTGCCGCTGGCCGGTCGTTTTTCGCTGGGCATGAATGCCGCTCGCTTTGCATCCACCCTGGCGATCCTCACAGGCAGCGGCGTGCCTTTGCTGCGTGCGCTCGAAGCAGCGCGGCAGACCCTCTCGAACCGCAAGCTGCAGGCGGATGTGGCCGATGCCATTACTCGCGTGCGTGAAGGCACATCACTGGCCCAGGCGCTCCAGGTGCAAAAGAGCTTTCCGCCCCTGCTGATTCACCTCACGGCAAGTGGCGAAAAAACCGGCACGCTCCCCGAGCTTCTCGAGCGCGCGGCGCAAACTCTGGGCCGCGAACTGGAACGGCGCGCCATGGCGCTCACCGCCTTGCTGGAGCCAGTACTCATTCTGGTGATGGGCGGCTTCGTGTTGCTCATCGTGCTGGCGGTATTGCTGCCCATCATTGAAATCAATCAGCTGGTGCAATGAAGGGCCGGATGCCGTCGGAACGCGGCAGCTCCGGCAAGGTGAGTTCCACTTTTTGATCGCCCT
>JAJUJN010000293.1 GCA_029265335.1 Alcaligenaceae bacterium | reverse complement strand
CGATTTCTGGACGAGCCACGATCAAAGCGCCCCCACCATCGCTCATCACACAGCAATCGAGGCGATGAAGCGGATCGGCAATCATGGGCGATTGCAAAACATCGTCGACCGTGACTACCTGGGGCAACATGGCGTGCGGGTTGTGCTGGGCATGGTGCGAGGCCGCCACCTTGATCCAGGCCAACTGCTCGCTGGTGGTGCCGAATTCGTGCATATGCCGACGGGCCACCATGGCGTACATATTCTGCGTGCTCAACCCAAATGGCATCTCGAAAGCCACATCAGGCGCGTCGGGGTTGGGCGGCGCCAGTCGGAGAATGGAGCCCGCCGCACGCGGCCGGCCCGCCAAGGTGATGAGAGCCACATTGCAACGACCGGCAGCAATGGCCTGAGCCGCATGGGACACATGAAGTATGGGCGCCGAACCACCACTCTCGGTGGAATCCACATGGCGCACATTCAGCCCCATGTATTCCACCATCGAGGTGGCGCCCAGGCCCGGAGCGTCGCCGGCGCAGAAATAACCGTCGATATCGTTCTTGGTGAGACCGGCGTCTTCGAGCGCACCGCGGGCCACCTCGGCATGCAAGCGTGCCACCGAGAGGTCGTCTGCCTTGCGGGTTGGGTGCTCGTAAGCGCCCACGATAAAGGCCTTGCCATCCAAACTCATGATTGGCTTCCTGTAGTTGAAAAAGCGGCGCCAGCTTCGGGGGCGAGGCGCCGCACGGAGATCGTCAGCGATCGGGGGTAAAGCCCGATTCCTTGATGATGGGCGCCCAGAAACTCAGTTCATCGGCCACCTTGATGCGCATCTCGTCGCCTTGCAAATCGGACGGCACCAGATTGGCGTTGCGCAAGGCTTGCTGCACCGACGGCTGAGCCAGGGCCTCGGTCACTGCCTGTTGCATGGCCGAAACTCTGGCGTCGGGGGAACCCGCTCGGGTCCACATGCCAGTCCAGGAGTCGCCCGCCACAACATCCACGCCCACTTCCTGAAACGTAGGCACATCGGGCACGAGCGACGAACGCTCTTCGCCGAACACCGCCAACAGCTTGACCCGGCCCGATTCCACATGCGGCAAGAGGTCGCCCACCACGGAAATTCCGGCTGGAATCTGGCCGCCGATGAGATCGGTCACCATCGGTGCGTTGCCCTTGTAAGGCACCACTTCCATGTCGACGCCTGCGGCGTCGCCAAAGGCCAGACCCGAGAAGTGCGTTTGCCCGCCTTGCCCCGCCGAACCGAAGAAGCCTTTACCACCGCTCTGCTGCTTTACCCATTCGATGTATTCGCTCACGGAATCCACGCCGAGGTCGCTGTTGACCGCAAGGCCCATCGGCCCAGACGCGAACACGGCCACTGGGCGCATGTCGCTTAGCAGGTCGTAACCCAGGGTTTCGGTGTCGTAGAGCAAGTGGTTGAAGACCGCCGATGCGTTGGGCATGACCAGATAGGTGTTGCCGTCGGGCGCTGAATTCTTGAGGGCAAGGGCAGCCACCCTGCCCCCCGCGCCAGGTCGGTTCTCGACGACCACGGCACGATCGAGCGTTTTGGCCACCTGCTCGCCGACCACGCGGGCCATCGTGTCGGTGGACCCGCCGGGCGGGAAACCCACCAGGAAAGTGATGGGCTGCTCGTTGGCGCCGACCTGGCTGGCGGCCAGAATGGCGGCGCCAGCCAGCAGATGGCGCAAAAGGTGTTTGCCGAACATGATGCTTGTCTCCTGTTGTTTTGATTGGCTCCTGCGCGCGAACCCAAGCGGAATCAGGCGGCCAGCGCCCGCAGGTGCACCACAGCATTACCGCCCAATTGTTCCAGCACCAGCAATCGTTTCACATAATGCCCCACACGGCACTCGGCAGTCATCCCCATGCCGCCATGCATCTGGATGGCTTCCTGGCCGGCCCGCCGACTCACCCGAGCCACATAGGCTTTGGCCGAACGCGTGAGTGTGCGACGTTCGTGCTCGGGGGCTTCGGCGACCGCCACGGTGGCCGCACAGACCAGCGAGCGCGCCATTTCCAGATCCATCAACATATCGGCCAGACGGTGTTGCAACGCTTGGAAACTAGCGAGCGGCCGACCAAATTGTTGACGGGTGGTGAGGTAATCTCGAGTTTGTTCCCACAAGGATTCCACAGCGCCCACCGCCTCCGCAGACCAGGCCGCAAGCGCGCCATCAAACGCCTTTTCGGCCACCGCCGCCGCTTGTCCTTCTACCCCCACTACCGCGTCTTCAGTGAGCCGCAGCTGTTTGACGGTGAGCTGCAGACTGCCCCGATTATCGAGCTGCCCATACCGAGTGGCCGTCAAGCCGGGCGAATCTGCGGGCACCAAAAAAAGCGTGAGACCGCTGGCCTCGCCGTGACTGCCGGAGGTTCGGGCCAGCATCAGATAGGCGTCGGCCTGATCGCTCTCGAGCACGAAGGCCTTGTGACCGTTCAGTACATAGTGGCTGCCGTTGCGACTGGCCTCCACCTCGGGGTAGCCCAACTCGCCTTGCAGCTCTGTGGGCGACATCGCCCAAGCCAGCATGGCTCTGCCTTCGGCCACGGCGGGCAACCAGGCGCCCTGCTGCGCCTCGCTACCGTGTTCGGCCAACAGCTTGGCGGCCAGCACCACGCTGGCCACCCAGCCGTGCCCACCCAGGCTGCGCCCCAGTTCATGGGCCACCAGCATGGTTTCGGTGGCGCCAAGGGCGCTGCCGCCAAGACTCTCCGGCAAAGGCAAACCGCACAACCCCATACCCGCCAACGCCTGCCAGCGCTCCCGCGCGGCTTCTGCGCTAAGGGCATTACCTCGTTCAGCGAAGGGATATTGATCGTTGCAGAAGCGGCGAACGGCGTCGCGCAACGCCACTTGATCCTGATCGAGAGAAAAGTCCATACCTGGCTCCTCAGCGCAGCATGATTTTGGCGATGACGTTGCGTTGCACCTCGTTGGTGCCGCCGTAGATCGTGGCCTTGCGCGCATCGAGCGCATTGGCGGCGACCGCCATGAAATCTGGGCGCGACGGCAGAGTTGCGTCGACCCCGGTCTGCATCGCGGTTTCGCTGAACGGCACGATCCACGGCCCGGCGATATCCAGCAGGAGGTCGAAGAAGCGCTGTCGCAGCTCGGTGCCTCGCACCTTGAGAATGGAAGCATCCACTCCCGGCACCAGGCATTCATTGTTCTCGCTGAGAATGCGCAAGCCGGTGTATTCCAGGGCGCGCAGTTCAAGCTCAAGCTCGGCGATGCGTTCGCGCACCACGGGATCGTCCAACAAGGTACCGTTGCCCGCGGGCTGCATTTCGGCCAGCATGCGCACACGTGCCAGCAGCTGTTTGCAGCCCCCAATGCCGGCAATGCCCGTGCGCTCGTAGCTCAGCAGAATTTTGCCGTACGACCAGCCCTGGTTCTCTTCTCCCACCAGATTGCTCACCGGCACGCGCACGTTGTCGAGGAACACCTCGTTGAGGTCGGTCGCGCCTTCGAGCATGGGGATGG
>JAJUJN010000534.1 GCA_029265335.1 Alcaligenaceae bacterium | reverse complement strand
GTTGATCGGGTTGAACTCGCACCTCGTTGCGCACCCGTTCGAAGCGTGTGTCGCGAATCTTGAGGTCGGCCACACGGATGGTGTCTTCGTAGGCCATCCATAAGGCCAGATAGCGAGCAGTTTCGCGCAGCAGCTCGCGGCTGGCGGTGTCGGGCCAGGTGTTGACCTTGGCCATGCGGTCGAGGTAGAGGCTCGCATAGGCTGGATCTTGGTAATCGATCTGTCGCCGCACGCCTTCAATCAAAAACGCATGAGCCTCTTGGGGGAATTCCTGTTGCACTCGCTCCAGCAGCCGGGCTACCTGGCGGTTGCGCGGCTGCAATTGGGCCGGCATTTCGGGTGCTTCTTTGGTGGCATCGGGCACAGCCAGATCGCCGCCCGCTTCGGCTCGACGGTAGGCGAGGTCGAAAGCCTTGAGGCTGGCTTTGACCCCCACACCACCGCGCTGGATGGTGGCTTCGAACTGCTCACGATTGAAGGGCAGCGTGCCGGTGGCCGCCAGGGCTCCAAAGAGCACGGCGCTGATCACGCTGCCGCTTTCTGCCGCTGCTTGCTCCATGTTGAAGAAGATGGCGCGTTTGGCCGCCGACCGGGTGCGACCGATGAGCTTTTCGCTATCGACCCTGCCGTCGCCCATCGACATTTTTTCGGTCATGGAATACACGCGGTGCGTGGACGCCACCAGGGTGGTGCGATCGGGTGTGATGAGACCGCGTTGCACGGCGCGGCCGGCTTCCATGAGTTCGGACGCCAGCACGATATCGACGTCGCCCGGCATGGGCATGAGTGCCAGCACGGGTTCCTGGCCATCGGCCTCGGCCTGCGCACGTGGATAGAGTTCTACGTAGTAAATGGTGGCGCCGGTGCGTTGCGCCACGCCGGGTACCGAGGTGGTTTGAGCGTAGTAGCCGTTGTGCTCGCCCAGATCGACGATCCAGTCGGCCAGAACACCGCCACCCTCACCGCCCATGGCGAGGATGGCGATCTTGATGGGGTTCGCTGCCATTCGTTTGAGTCTCTTATTGGATTTGTGTTGAGTTAGAAGGCGTAACGGGCACGACGGCGAGCGTCGAAACCTTGAAGCCAGCCAATGACCTTTTGACGAATGCCGTCGACGCGTCGCTCCCAGGCCGTGGGGTTGCTCACGATGTTGGCGCGGTAGAACGACGGACAGAGTACTGCGGCATGAGCGGCGGCGCCACACAGGCCACAACCCACGCAACTGTCGAGCACGGTGGCCACCGGGTCTTTGCGCAGC
>JAJUJN010000363.1 GCA_029265335.1 Alcaligenaceae bacterium | reverse complement strand
TCCGGATTCTTCCGGGCGACAAGGTGACGGTGGAACTCACTCCATACGACCTTTCTCGCGCACGTATCGTATTTCGAACGAAATAAACCGTGCGGAACTCAAGGAGTCAACCATGAAAGTCATGGCATCTGTGAAGCGCATTTGCCGCCACTGCAAAGTCATCAAGCGCCACGGTGTGGTGCGGGTGATTTGTTCCGACCCGCGCCATAAGCAGCGTCAGGGTTGATTCAGCAGACGACAAAATAAGGAAACGTTATGGCCCGTATTGCTGGCATCAACATCCCACCGCATCAGCACACCGAGATCGGGCTGACTGCGATTTACGGTATCGGCCGCACCCGTGCCCGCAAGATCTGCGAATCGGCCGGGGTGCCTACCGACAAGAAAGTAAAAGACCTCACCGACGCCGAACTCGAGCGGATTCGTGAGCACGTGAACGTGCTTACGGTGGAAGGCGATCTGCGCCGCGAAGTTCAGCTCTCGATCAAGCGTCTCGTCGATCTCGGCACGTATCGGGGCCTCCGCCACAAGCGAGGCCTGCCGCTACGGGGTCAGCGCACACGTACCAACGCCCGCACCCGCAAGGGCCCGCGTCGTGCTGGTGTCGCGCTGAGGAAATAAGGATAAATTCATATGGCAAAAGCTCAAGGCGGCGGCGCTTCTCGCGTCCGCAAAAAAGTCAAGAAAAGCGTGTCCGACGGCATTGCACACGTGCATGCCTCGTTCAACAACACGATCATCACCATCACCGATCGTCAGGGCAACACCTTGGCATGGTCGACCTCGGGTGGTGCCGGTTTCAAAGGCTCACGCAAATCCACACCGTTCGCTGCTCAGGTAGCGTCCGAAACGGTGGGCCGTGTAGCCCAGGATTACGGCATCAAAACGCTGGAAGTGCGGATCAAGGGCCCTGGCCCTGGTCGTGAGTCTTCGGTGCGCGCGCTCAATGCGCTGGGCATCAAGATCATCAGCATTTCCGACATCACTCCGGTACCCCACAACGGTTGCCGGCCGCCCAAGCGTCGTCGCATCTAAGGGAGAACATCGTGGCACGTTATATTGGCCCCAAATGCAAACTCTCGCGTCGCGAGGGTACCGATCTTTTCCTCAAAAGCGCCCGTCGTTCGCTCGATTCCAAATGCAAGATGGAGAGCAAGCCGGGTCAGCACGGTCGTACATCGGGCTCGCGTCTGTCCGACTACGGTCAGCAGCTGCGCGAAAAGCAAAAGCTCAAGCGCATGTACGGCATGATGGAAAAGCAGTTCCGCAAATACTTCGACGAGGCCGAGCGTCGTCGTGGCAACACAGGTGAAACTCTCATCCAGTTGCTCGAATCGCGTCTCGACAACGTCGTCTACCGCATGGGCTTCGGCTCCACGCGTGCCGAGGCTCGTCAGCTGGTAAACCACCGCGCCGTCGAGCTCAACGGTCACACGGCCGACATTCCCTCCATCATTCTCAAGCCGGGTGATGTGGTGTCGATCCGCGAAAAAGCTCGCAAGCAAGGCCGCATCCAGGAATCCTTGCAGCTGGCTGCCAGCATGGGCATCCCGCAGTGGGTCGAAGTCGACGCCAACAACCTCACCGGCGTGTTCAAGCAAGCTCCCGATCGGGCCGACGTGGCTCGAGACGTCGACGAATCGATGGTCGTCGAACTCTACTCGCGCTGATTATTCAGTCGCTTGGGCGGTGCGGCGCTTTGCTTGCAGAGGCTGCACCGCACTTTCTGCATTCGCCTCTTTCTACATTCCATCAGCCTTATCGGTGTAACGAGCCGAGGGTATTGAAAAGGAAACTGTCTCATGGCCAACGCCCCTTTCCTCAAACCGCGCAGTGTCGAAGTCGAACACGTCGGCACGCATCATTCGCGCGTGATCATGGAACCCTTCGAGCGTGGCTACGGCCACACTCTGGGTAACGCCCTGCGCCGCATCCTGCTGTCATCCATGTCAGGGTTCGCGCCCACCGAAGTGCAAATCACCGGTGTGTTGCACGAATACTCCACCGTCGAAGGTGTGCAAGAAGACGTCGTCGACATGATGCTCAACCTCAAGGGCGTGGTCTTCAAGCTGCACGGCCGCGAAGAGGTGATGCTCACGCTGCGCAAGAACGGTGCCGGTGTGGTTACCGCCGCCGATATCGAGCTTCCCCACGACGCCGAGATCGTGAACCCCGATCACGTGCTCGCTCACCTCACTGAGGGCGGCAAGCTCGAGATGCAAATCAAGGTCGAGAAAGGGCGTGGCTACCAGCCAGGCAACGTACGAGGCTTTACCGACGATCACTCGCGCACCATCGGCCGCATTGTGCTCGATGCCTCCTTCAGCCCCGTAGAGCGGGTGAGCTACGAGGTAGAAAGCGCGCGTGTGGAGCAGCGCACCGACCTCGATCGTCTGGTGCTCGACGTCGAAACCAACGGCGTGATCTCGCCCGAGGAAGCGGTGCGTCAAGCCGCGCGCATTCTCATGGATCAGCTGTCGATCTTTGCGGCGCTCGAGGGCTCGGCCGAGGCTACCGACCTGCCCAGTCATGGCGCTCCGCAGATCGATCCCATTCTGCTGCGCCCAGTCGATGATCTTGAACTCACCGTTCGTTCTGCCAACTGCCTCAAGGCCGAGAACATCTACTACATCGGTGATCTCATTCAGCGCACCGAAAACGAGCTGCTCAAAACCCCGAACCTGGGTCGCAAGTCGCTCAACGAAATCAAGGAAGTGCTTGCCGCGCGTGGCCTCACGCTGGGCATGAAGCTCGACAAC
>JAJUJN010000433.1 GCA_029265335.1 Alcaligenaceae bacterium | reverse complement strand
GGAACCCACCCGGTAGTCGCGCCCTGCATTCTTGAGCGCCTGCTCCGACTGACCCACCCAAGCGATCTCGGGCGAGGTGTAGATAACCCACGGGATGGTGTTGAAGTTCACGTGACCATGCTGACCGGCGATACGCTCGGCCACCGCTACGCCTTCTTCTTCGGCCTTGTGCGCGAGCATGGGGCCTCGCACCACGTCGCCCACGGCCCAGACATTGGGCAAGTTGGTGCGGCAGTCGTCGTCGACCGCCACGAAGCCGCGCTCGTCGAGCTTAAGACCAACGGATTCGGCGTTAATACCTGCCGTGGCCGGCACACGACCGATGGCCACAATGAGTTTGTCGACCTCGAGCGTATCTTCTTCGCCTTTACTGTCGGTGTACTTCACCTTGACAGCTTTGCTGGTGGTTTTGACCTCGCCCGTTTTCACGCCCAGCTTGATTTCCAGACCTTGTTTGGTGAACGCTTTGAGGGCTTCCTTGGCCACCTGCTCGTCGGCCGCGGCGAGAAACTGCGGCATGGCTTCGAGAATGGTGACTTCGGCGCCCAGACGGCGCCACACACTACCGAGCTCGAGGCCGATGACACCGGCGCCGATTACGCCAAGCTTCTTGGGCACACGCTTGAGAGCCAACGCTCCATCGTTGGAGAGCACCTGCTTTTCGTCGAAAGGCAGGTCGGGCAAAGCGCGCGGCGCCGAGCCGGTGGCAATGATGACATGCTTGCCAACGAGCTCTTCGTTGGCGGGCTCGCTCACCTTGATACTCCAGCCCCCTTCCACCTGACCCGAGAAACCGGCTCTGCCATGGAAGAAGCTGACCTTGTTCTTTTTGAACAAATACAAGATGCCGTCGTTATTCTGCTTGACGACGTTATCTTTACGCTTGAGAAAGTCTTCGACGTCGATCGACAGACCTTTGACTTCGATTCCGTGATCGTCGAAGTGCTTGGCGGCCAGTTCGTAGTATTCGGACGACTGCAGCAGCGCCTTGGAGGGAATGCAGCCCACGTTGGTGCAGGCGCCGCCTGGCGCCGGGCCGCCTTTGTCGTTTTCCCAGGCGTCTACGCAGGCTACCGAGAAGCCAAGCTGAGCGGCGCGGATGGCGGCAATATAACCCCCGGGGCCGGCGCCGATGACGACGACATCAAATGTTTTGGCCATGATGTTCCTTTCGTGCTGTGCTTAGGCAACGGAGCTTACTCGATTGCCATCAGCTGCAGACAATCGGCAAGGCGATTGTCTGCGATGGAGGCGAATTGCGAGCCTCGGCTTGAGGCTCGCGAATCAACTGAAAAGTGCGCCCGACAGAATGCGGGACGCGTGACATGAGTGTTAGACGTCGAGCAACAGACGCTGTGGGTCTTCGAGCGCTTCTTTCATGGCGACCAACGACAGAACAGCTTCGCGACCATCGATGATGCGGTGATCGTACGACAGCGCCAGATAGTTCATGGGGCGGATCACGACTTCGCCATTCTCTACCACCGCTCGCTCCTTGGTCGCGTGGATACCCAGGATAGCCGACTGTGGCGGGTTGATGATGGGCGTAGACAGCATGGAGCCAAACACCCCGCCGTTCGAGATGGAGAAAGTGCCACCGGTGAGTTCTTCAAGGGTGAGCTTGCCCTCGGCCGCACGAGCACCAAAATCGGCGATGGTTTTTTCGATTTCGGCGATGCTGAGCTGGTCGGCATTACGCACGATGGGCACCACAAGGCCGCGCGGGCTGCTGACTGCGATGCCGATATCGAAATAGCCGTGGTAGATGATGTCTTTGCCGTCGACCGAGGCGTTGACGATGGGATAGCGCTTGAGCGCTGCCACGGCCGCCTTCACGAAAAACGACATGAAGCCCAGGCGCACACCGTGTTCTTTCTCGAACACATCACGATACTGCTTGCGCAGATCGAGCACCGCCTGCATGTTGACTTCGTTGAAGGTGGTAAGAATGGCATTTTCTTGTTGCGATTGCAGCAAGCGCTCTGCCACGCGAGCGCGCAGGCGGCTCATCGGCACACGCTGCTCGGGACGACCATCGAGACCCATCGAGGGAGCAGGAGCGCTGGCCGCAGCCTTGGGCGCGGCGCTGCCGTCGGCAGCCATGGCATCGGCCTTGG
>JAJUJN010000343.1 GCA_029265335.1 Alcaligenaceae bacterium | reverse complement strand
GGCGGTGTCGTCCACTATGGGCGTGGGCGTGCGGATCGATCAAACCTCGCTGAGCGCCTGATTGATTCGGCGTTCTGCAAACTAACTTTGGGCTGCATGCAGGCGGCAGTTTTGTCTGCGTGTTGCTGTCAAAGACCGTTGGAGGTTCCCAGGGGGCAACCCCGCCTTAAAACCGCACACGCGGATCCAACGCAGACGGCGCTCCCTTGGAAGAATTCTTGTCGCAAGAACTCTACTTAGGTTCGCCGCATTCGGTCGACACAACCGCCCCATTCCGGGGCAGTACGTGTCTTTAGATGGAGTGTTCAAACCGTGAGTCTCAATCGTGAAGAGAAAGCGGTGGTGGTGAAAGAGATCGTTGGCCAGGTGGCCAGCGCTCAAGCCATCGTCATCGCCGAGTATCGTGGTCTGGACGTCGCCTCCGTCACCGAGCTGCGCAAGCAGGCGCGTGAAGCCGGAGTCTATCTTCGTGTTCTCAAGAACACGATGGCTCGGCGCGCCCTGGCTGACAGCCCCTTCGAAGGGCTTTCAGACCAGCTCGTTGGCCCGCTGATCTATGGCATCAGCGCCGACCCTGTCGGTGCCGCCAAGCTCATGGCCGACTTCGCGAAAACCAACGAGAAGCTGGTGATCAAGGCAGGTTCCCTGCCCAACAGCCTGCTCGACCAGGATGGTGTCAAGGCCCTTGCCTCCATGCCGTCCCGCGAAGAACTGCTCGCCAAGCTGCTGGGCACCATGCAGGCGCCTGTCGAGCAATTCGTGCGTACGCTCAACGAAGTTCCCACCGGTTTCGTTCGTGCCCTGGCGGCCGTTCGCGATCAAAAGGAAGCCGCTTAACCGCGCTCACTTCGTAAGACCAAGCGACATCCAAACCTGGATTGAATCAATACCTGGAGTTCTTAGAAAATGGCACTTAGCAAAGCTGAAATCCTTGACGCCATCGCCGGCATGACCGTTCTCGAGCTGTCGGAACTGATCAAGGAAATGGAAGAGAAGTTCGGCGTGTCGGCAGCTGCCGCCGCCGTGGCCGTAGCCGCCCCCGCCGCTGGTGGTGGTGCACCTGCTGCCGAAGAAAAGTCGGAGTTCGATGTGGAACTGACCGAAGTTGGCGCCAACAAAGTGAGCGTCATTAAAGCTGTGCGTGAACTCACCGGTCTGGGCCTGAAAGAAGCCAAAGACATGGTAGACGGCGCACCCAAGACCATTCGCGAAGGCGTGAGCAAGGAAGACGCCGAAGCGGCCAAAGCCAAGCTTGAAGAAGCCGGCGCCAAGGTCGAGCTCAAGTAAGCCTCGAGTGGCAAACTCCCGGTGGCCGCACGTTTTTGCGGGCACCGGGTTTTTGTGTTTCTGCAACGGCTTGGCAACGAGCCGCTGCACAAGCATAAAAATAACGAACCTTCCCCCCGGGGCCGCTCGCCGTGGCCCGAGCAACCTGAGTCGGAGTGCTCATGCCCTACTCGTTCACCGAAAAAAAGCGCATCCGCAAAAGTTTCGCGAAGCGCGACGATGTGCAGAAAGTACCGTTTCTGCTCGACACCCAAATCCAATCGTACCGCAGTTTCCTGCAGTCCGACGCACCACCCCTCAAACGCACTGAAGAGGGTTTACAGGCAGCGTTCAGCTCCATCTTCCCGATCGTCAGCCACAACCAGCTGGCGCGGCTCGAATTCGTCAGCTATCAGCTGGGCGACCCCGTGTTCGACGTCAAGGAATGCCAGCAGCGTGGTCTCACCTACGCCTCGCCCTTGCGCGCCAAAGTACGCCTGGTTCTGCTCGACCGCGAAGCCACCAAGCCCACCGTAAAAGAAATGAAGGAGCAAGAAGTGTACATGGGCGAGATTCCGCTCATGACCGACACCGGTTCCTTCGTGATCAACGGCACCGAACGTGTGATCGTGTCGCAGCTGCACCGTTCGCCCGGCGTGTTCTTCGAGCACGACCGTGGCAAAACCCACAGCTCCGGCAAACTGCTGTTTTCGGCCCGTGTGATCCCCTACCGCGGCTCCTGGCTCGACTTCGAGTTCGACCCCAAAGACCTCCTGTTCTTCCGGGTCGACCGCCGTCGCAAGATGCCGGTCACCATTCTGCTCAAGGCGCTGGGCCTTACCAACGAAGACATCCTCGCCCGCTACTTTCAGTTCGACGAAATCAAGCTCGAGCCCGAAGGCGGCCGCCTTAAGTTCATTCCAGAGCGCTGGCGCGGCGAAGTGGCTCGTTTCGACCTTGCCACTCGCGACGGCAAGGTGGTGGTCGAGAAAGAAAAGCGCATCAACGCTCGCCATCTGCGTGAGCTGGCCGACCTCGACCTCATCTCCGTGCCCGAAGACTATCTCATCGGCCGGGTGCTGGCGCGCAACATCGTCGACGAAAGCACGGGCGAAGTGCTGGCCAACGCCAACGACGAGCTCACCGAAACCCTGCTCGCCACCCTGCGCGAAGCCGGTATCGACAAAATCGAAACCCTCTTCACCAACGATCTCGATCACGGCAGCTACATCTCGCTGACGCTGCGCACCGACGACACGGCCGACCAGACCGCGGCGCGTGTGGCCATCTACCGCATGATGCGCCCGGGCGAGCCGCCTACCGAAGAAGCCGTCGAAGCGCTCTTCCATCGTCTGTTCTTCAACCCCGAGAACTACGATCTGTCGCGCGTGGGTCGCATGAAGATCAACAGCCGACTGGGCCGTGGCGACGACACCAGCGGGCCCATGACGCTCACGCACGAAGACATCCTCGAGACCATCAACGTGCTGGTGGAGCTGCGCAATGGCCGCGGTCAGATCGACGACATCGATCACCTGGGCAACCGTCGGGTGCGCTGCGTGGGTGAACTGGCCGAGAACCAGTTCCGCGCTGGCCTGGTGCGTGTTGAACGTGCCGTGAAGGAGCGCCTGGGTCAGGCCGAGGCCGAGAACCTGATGCCGCACGACCTCATCAACTCCAAGCCCATCTCGGCAGCCATCAAGGAGTTCTTCGGTTCCAGCCAG
>JAJUJN010000039.1 GCA_029265335.1 Alcaligenaceae bacterium | reverse complement strand
GCACACCCACATCGAGCCGTTTTGGTTCTGGCTGGATCAGGGAGAAGTCCGCGACATCGCCCTCAGGCGCGATCTGCACACCTTTGGCCTGCATGCGTTCGGCCAGCTCCTTGATGCGTGAGGGCGAAGTGGGCACCAGAATCTCGCGTTCACCAAAAGTGGCGCAGATGGTCTGCGCATCGAGGGTACACATCTCGGCGCCGGGAGCTTCCATGCCCTTCAGGCGCTCCTCGAATTTGATCTCCCACATGCCGTTGTTGAGCTGATGCAGCATGTCGCCGCTCACGCCCCCGCCGGTGGAGTTATTGAGCACGATGTCGCACTTATCGCGAATCAACCGATTCATTTCGCCGTACACAGCGGGATCGCAGGTGGCGCCATCGTCGCTCGCACGACGGGCATGCAGCGCCGCCACGCTGGCGCCGGCGTTGTAGCAACGCAAAACGTCGTCGGCGATTTCCTGTGGTTGCGTGGGCAAGTGCGGACTTTGCTTCTTGCTGGCCATGCCTCCGGTGGGCGCAATGGTCACAATGACTTTGGGGGTTTGCACGGGTTGTCTCCGATCAGGGGTGGGATACGTAGGCGACAGCGTCGGCCAATGCTGGCTCTGAGCGCTTCAGGACTTGGGAAGAGAAGCCGCTGCCTCGGGATGCAGCTTTTCGTAGGCCGCGGCCAGTTCAGGATCTCGCTGGCGAACGTCGGCGTGAGTCACCCGGCCGCTGCGAGTGAGATAGTCGTAGGCGAACTCCACCGGTTCCAGCGACAACTTGGGGCCCAGGTTTTCGTACCACTCCGTGCTCTTGATGGCCGCCAGTTGCAGGCGATCGGAACCCGGTTGGCGTCGCGCCACGAAATCGGCCAGCATGGCCGGTACATCGTGGGGGTATTCACAGGCGGATTCAAACAGGGCAATGGCGTCCTGCATGGCCAGGCGCGTGCCCGAACCCACCGAGGGGTGACCCGTGCGCAAGGCATCGCCCAGCAGCACGATATTGCGGTAATACCAATGCCGATTCTTCACAATGGTGTAGCGAAACCATTGCGAGTTGTTGGACAGTAGGCGATGACCCTCGAGATCTTTGGCAAACACCTGTTCGCACCAGGCCAGGCTTTCGGCTTCGGATTTGCTGGCCAACCCGGCCGCGCGAAAAGTCTCGGGATCCACTTCCACCAGAAACGTACTGTGGGTGGGGCTGTATTGGTAGGTGTGGGCAATGGCCAGCCCCTCGGGCACTTGGCGGAAGATCAGCGACAGCGCCTGGAATTTCTGCGTGGTGCCGTACCAGGCCAGCCAGTTGGGCCGCTCGTCGAGTTCCGGCTGGAAATGCTCTGCGAGGCGTGCCCGGATGGCGCTGTTGGCGCCGTCGGCCGCCACGATGAGATCGCTGTCGGCGAAGTCTGCTGGGTTGTCGCGGCGATCGTTGAAATGCAGATGCACTCCCACCTGCCGGCAATGCCGATGGAGCGCCTTGAGCAAATCGATGCGGGCCATGCGATGGAAGGTGTTGTTGGCCAGACGCACGCGAGTGTTGCGATGCACGACGGCCATATCATTGAACACCACTTGACCCTCGGTCATGGCCGAGTAAAGCTCGGGGGCAATATCGCGAACAAAATTGAGCGCCACATCGGAAAACACCACACCCCAACCATAGGTGGCGTTCTCGGGGTCGCGCTCGTGCACATGGATTTGATGCGCGCGGTTTTCGCGCGCCATGAGGTAGGCAAAGAAAAGCCCTGCCGGCCCACCGCCAATAATGTTGATCTTCACGGGTGACACGCCTGGAAAAATGCTGGCAATGCAAACCATCATAGCGGCGGTGACGTTATGATGATAATGCTAATTGCCTATAGGCGTTATCCAGTTTCGGTATAGATCATGGAATCACGGCTGCTGGAATATTTTCTGCGCGTTGCCGAAATGGGCAGCATCAATCGGGCCGCCAGTGCCTTGCACCTGTCGCAGCCGGCGCTGTCGCGACACATCGCGGCGCTTGAACACGAGATGGGTACTGCGCTCTTTACCCGAACGCAGGGCGGAGTGCACCTTACAGAACCAGGTCGCGTACTGGCCGACCGCGCGCGGCCCCTATTGCGCCAGTTCGCCAGCCTGCGCGAAGAGGTGGGCGAAAGCGCGGCGGGCCAGCTTACGATCGGCGTACCGCCATCGTGGCGCCAAGTGTTCACCGCCACCTTTCTGCGCGAACTGATGCGCGACCACCCCGATCTCAAGCTGCGCGTGCACGAGGCCGTGAGCCACGCCCTGCGCGATCTCCTGCTAGGTGGGAGCCTGGATCTTTGTCTGATTCCGCTCGATCGGGCTACCGCAACCGGCTTGCGCCAATTGCCTCTCATTCGTGAGCCCATCATTGTGGTGGGCAGCAACGAGCATGACTTCCATCCGGAGCGGGCGCTTACCGTGGCTCGCCTGGCGCAAGAAAGGCTGATACTGCCGGCGCGTCCCAATGTGCTGAGGATGCAGGTCGAGCAGGCCTGCAAGCGCCGCCACCTTCAACCGCGCATTGCACTCGAAACCGATAATCTGTTGCTGTGCCTGGATCTGGCGCGCGATGGCTCTGGTGTCACAGCCGTACCGGCCTGCGCCATGTCGGGGGCAGTGTTGCCCGACCCCACCTTGCGCTGGACGCCGGTGCGTGGCCTGTGGTTGAGCTGGGCGCTCTACGAGAACACCGCCCGCAGTCACGCCCCGCCAGTGCGCGAGGCGCGACGCCGGGTGCTCAGCACCCTGAGCCGCACGCTCGCCGCCGGCCAGTGGTTTGGCGCACAGCCCCTGGCCGGCTTGAACGAAGCTCGCAAAGAGCTTTAGCGCACCGGTCGATTTTGCAAGGCGGCGATTCGCGCTTCGATGGGTGGGTGCGAACGAAACAGCGAACTCACCGAAGGACGCGCCGTGATGCCGGCCATTTGTGCGCTTTTAGGCAGATCACCCGGCTCGATATTGCCCAGGCGAGCAAGCGCCATGATCATCGGCTCGCGCGAGCCCAGCAATTGGGCGGAGCCAGCATCGGCTCTGAACTCCCGGCGGCGCGAGAAGGTAGCCACAATGATGGTGGCCAGCACGCCAAAGATGATTTCGGCCACCAAGACGGTCAAGTAATAACCGATGCCAAAGCCCCGCTCGTTGCGCAGCACCACGGTATCGACGATGTAACCCACGACCCGGGCGAGGAAGATCACGAAGGTGTTGACCACCCCCTGGATGAGCGTGAGCGTGACCATATCGCCATTGGCAATATGCGCCACTTAGTGGCCCAGCACAGCCGCCACTTCTTCCTCGGTCATGCTGTTGAGCAAACCTGTGGACACCGCCACCAGAGCATCGTTGCGATTGGCGCCAGTGGCAAAGGCATTGGGCGCCCCTTCGTAGATGGCCACTTCGGGCATGCCGATGCCGGCTCGCTTGGCCAGTTGGGCCACGGTATCGACCAGCCAGGCTTCACGCGCATCGGCAGGCGCCTGGGGGTTGATGACGCGGGCGCCCGTGGAGCGCTTGGCCATCCATTTGCTGATGAACAACGAGATGAAGGCGCCGCCAAAGCCAATGACGGCCGCGAAGATCAGCAAAGCGTCGAAATTCAGACCTTGACCGGTCAGGTAGCTCTCGATGCCAAGTATGCGCATCGAAGCGCTCAGCACCAACACCACCGCCAGGTTGGTCATGAGAAACAACACAAC
Source organism: Alcaligenaceae bacterium (assembly GCA_029265335.1). Classification (GTDB taxonomy): domain Bacteria; phylum Pseudomonadota; class Gammaproteobacteria; order Burkholderiales; family Burkholderiaceae_B; genus Verticiella. The sequence goes on along the minus strand of JAJUJN010000039.1, from coordinate 6,925 downwards.
GCGTTTCATGTGAGTCCTATGAGAAGTACATTGGAAAGAAGCATCGGCGCCGCTACGCGCCGTGCTCCGGGTAAGCCCACCCGGCGTGCTGATTGCCCAAATGGTGGGCGATCATACCAACACCCGGACGTGGAATCACCGCCTCTGACCGACAAGTTGACACCGAGTTTCCACTCAAGCCAAATACCTTCAGTCGACCTTCTCGCCGCCCAGGGCCTCCACCAATTGATGGATCATTGCCTGGAGTTCGCCGGTCATCAGTGCGAAGTCGCTGTCGAAGCGCTCGGCGGCGTCTTGGCCGCCTTCCTGATCTTCCTGCAGAACGTCGAGCGGCGATACCCGCTTGAGAGCCAGAGTATCGGAGAGCACGAACGACACCCGATCGGCCCAGGTCAGGGCCAGTCGTGTGCATTGCTTGCCCACTTCTATATGGCGACGAATCTCTTCAGGTTCAAGCGCGTGCCGCACATAGCGCACTGTCGCCTTGCTCTGGGCCGACGATTGCAGCTCGGTTTCTTCGTCGATGGAAAACCCCTCGGGCGCTTCATCGGCAAGTAGCCATTGCGTCATCGCCGCCACCGGCGACAACTCGGTTTGCAACGCCCGGGCGCCCAAACGCTCTACCGACTTGTTGAGCAGACTCATGATCTCGTCGCAGCGTGTGGTGCTGGCGGCGTCGATCACCAGGCGACCCTGCTCGGGGTCGATCCACACCTTGGTGTCCCGCCACACACTGAAGGCTCTGGGCAACAGTTCGTCGGTCACGGCCTCCTTGAGCTCCCGCATTTGTTTGCGACCCGGCCGAAACCCTTGCTGCTCTTCGAGTTCCGCAGCGCGCTCCCGTGCCACCTGGTTCACCACCGTGGCCGGCAAGAGCTTCTTCTCGGTACGTTCGGCGATCAGCCATTGACCGTTGACGCTGTGCACCAAGCCCGTGTGCTCAGCCGGCGGCACCCAGCCTTGCCGCTGCATCTCGTGGCGATCGGCGGGCTGGAATTCGTGGGCTTGAAGGCGCTCCTCAAACTGGGCGAGCGTAAGCTCCAAAGGCGCAATGCGATAGAGCTGGAGGTTCTTGAACCACATGAAGGCATCCTGGACAAAACCGGCGATTGTAGTCGCCTGCGGCATTTAACGCGGCAGCAGCTTGCCCAGGAGGAAGGCCAGTTGTTTTTGTTCGGCGGCAGAGAGGCTGGCCAGCACGTCGGCTTCGAGATCGCGGGAACGGCGCTCGGCCTCCGCCGCCAGTTTCCGTCCAGCCGCGGTAAGACTGAGTCGATGTTCGCGGCGGTCGGTTTCGTTGCGCGCGCGCACCAGCAAATCCCGCGCCTGCAGGCGATCAAGGATCACCGCCAGGCCAGGCGCCGAGATGTCGAGCGCCCGACACAGAACCTTTTGACTGACGCCATCGTTACTTTGGAGAATCACCAGAATGGTGAAATCCACGGGCCTCAGCTTGAGGTCTTTCATGCCCTGGTGAAAGGCACGGCGCAGACGGGCATCAACGAGGGACGTCTTGAGGCCCATGAGATGCTGCAGCCGCGATAGATCGAGCTCGCCGGGCAGTTCCAGATACCCGGCCCCGTCGGCAGGTGGCAATACCACGTTATTGGCACTTCTCACGGATGAACTCGGGAATGGGAATGGCGCGCAAACGTTGCTCCGCCTCATCGAAACCCAGGAACGCCCTGGTTTCGGTGCCTTCCACCAGTAGCTCATCGCCGCGCTTGATGAGATGACGATGCACAAAGGTTTTGTTGCGCCATTCCTCAACGGTGGTATGCACTTCGATGGTTTCGCCGTAGGTAGCCGACTTCACGAAACGGGTATGGATTTCGAGCAAGGGGGTGCCGATGACTCCGTGCGATTCGCGCAGATCCTTCCAGGGCGGAATGCCGTGGCTCATGAAAAAGTGCAACGACGCCGCGTCCATCCAGCGGTAGAAGTTGGGAAAGAACACGATCCCGGCGGGGTCGCAATCGCCGAACAGTATCGGCGTGGTGTAGATGACTGTCTTGGACATCGCAGTAGAGATAAGAGGTGAAGGGGCGCCGTAGCTAAGGTGACCACAGCGCCCCGGAATTGGCTCAGGCGTTTGGGTTTTCGATCAGCAGTGCCATGCCCTGCCCGCCGCCGATGCAAGCCGACGCAACAGCATAGCGTGCACCCCGGCGACGCAGCTCGCGTGCCGCCGAAAGGGTCAGACGCATGCCGGTGGCCGCCAAGGGATGCCCCAGAGCAATGGCGCCTCCGTTCACGTTCAACTTGCTGCGGTCGAGTTCCAGCTCGCGCTCGCAAGCCACGATCTGTGCGCCTTGCGCTTCGTTGATCTCCACAATGGCGATATCGTCGAGCGTGAGGCCCGCGCGCTCGAGCACCGCGCGGATGGCAGGCGCCGGCCCGATGCCCATGATTTCTGGCGGCACACCCGCTACCGCAGCGGCAACCAGCCGCGCCAGGCGGGGTTGTGACGAACTCAGCGCACTGCCCTTGGCGATGACAGTGGCCGCCGCGCCATCGACCAGGGCGGAGCTGTTGCCGGCAGTTTGCACGCCATCGGGATACACCGAGCGCAAGCGAGCCAGCGCCTCGAGCGGTGAGGGCCGCGGGTGTGTGTCGGCGCTGACCTCTTCTACCTTGCGGGGCAAGCGAATGCGACGCGGGTTGTAGCCTTCGAGCTCGAAGGTTTCATTGACCACCGGCACGATCTCTTCGGCCAGACGGCCAGCTTCTTGAGCTGCCACGGCGCGTTCGAAAGACATCGCCGCGAATTCATCCACTTCGGCGCGGGTGATGCCGTACTTGCGAGCCAGATTCTCGGCAGTTTGAATCATGGATACATCGGGAGCGGGGTCGTCGAGGGCTTCCCAGAGGTAATCCTTGAACTCGACCGGCGCCCCCAGCTTGAAGCCAGTGCGATGACCAAAGGCGGCAATGGGGTTGCGGGTCATGGATTCGCTGCCGCAGGCCAGCACCACCTCAGCGTAGCCACGACTGATGTCGTCGCCGGCCTGACGGATGATTTCGAAGCCGCTGCCACAGATGCGCTGAACGTTCATGGCCGGAACTTCGACAGGCACTCCAGCATAAAGACCCACATGGCGGGGCAACATATAGGCGTGGAAGTCGCCGGGCGCCATGTTGGCCGTGATGACCGACTGCACCTCGGTAGCGGGTATGCCGGCTCGCTCCAGCGCGCCACGAGCCGCCTTGATGCCCATATCAGTAGGGGTGAGATCGGCGAAGGCGCCGCAGTAATCGACAAACGGGGTGCGAGCCCCCTCGACCAGCCAGACATCATCAAAGGTGGCCGAGTAACGGATGGGTTTCATGAATACTCCGGGTTGTATCAGCGTGAGCCCGAGGCCGAAGGCGAAGCGCCGGCAGTGGCAGCTTTGGCGTCTGTTGAACGACGGGGCAGAATCACGCGAGGATCTTGATCGTTGTAGAGTGCCTCGACATCGGCTTCGCGGTGACGCAGCACGGCGCGTTGGTTGATGGAGCCTTTGTCGGTGACCTCTCCGAGGTCGGCTGATGGGGGAGTGGTAAGCACCATGGCGCGCGCGACTCGGGTGGCGCTGCCCGTGCCCGCCGCCCATTGCCGATCCACCAGACCTTGGAAGAATTCGCGCACGGCCGGCGCTTCGATGACCGCCGAAGTGTTGACCCCGCCGGGCAGGCCGGCAAGCTCACGACAGGCATCGAAGCGCGGGAAGAGCAATATGCCCACTTCATTGCGGTTGATGCCGGCGAGCACGACATCTTGCACATAGGCTTCGCCGTCGGCCAGAATGCGCGCACGCAGCGGCCCGACCGACACAAAAGTGCCGCTCGACAGCTTGAAATCCTCGGCGATCCGGCCGTCGAACTCGAAACCGATCTCGCGATTGGCGGGATCGATGTAGCGCGCGGCATCGCCGGAGCAGAAATAGCCTTCGTCGTCGAAGACTTCCTCGGTTTGCTCAGGCGAGCGCCAGTAGCCTGGCGTGACGCTGGGCCCGCGATAGCGAACCTCCATTTTGTCGTCGACCGGCACGAGTTTGACCTGCAGGCCGGGCGCGGGCAAACCCAGTACCCCGGAATACACGGTGCCGCCGTTGGCGCAGAGTGCGAACGGGGCGGTTTCGGTCATGCCGAGCCCGGTGATCATGCGGATGCGTTCGCCTACCACGCGTTCGGCGACGCGATCGAGGCGTTCCCAGATCTGCGGCGCCAGGCCGGCGCCGGCAAAAAAGAAGATCTTGACGCGCGAGAGCATGTGTCGGGTGAGCGCTTCGTCGTGCTCCATGACGTCGACGATTTCCTCGAACCCCTTGGGCACGTTGAAATAGATGGTGGGGGCGATTTCGCGCAGGTTGCGCAGGGTTTCGCCGATGCCCTCGGGCGTGGGCCGCCCGTCGTCGATATAAAAGGTGCCGCCGTTGTAGAGCACGATGCCCACATTGTGGTTACCGCCGAAAGTGTGATTCCAGGGCAGCCAATCGACCAGCACAGGAGGGGTTTCGGCCAGAAATGGCAGACACTGGCGAATCATTTGCAGATTGCTGCACATCATGCGGTGCGTATTGATCACCGCCTTGGGCGCTTTGGTGGAGCCCGACGTGAAGAGGAATTTGCCGATGGTGTCGGGCGTGATGGCAGCGATGGCTGCGTCGACCGCCGGGGTATCGGCGGTTTGCAAGAGGCTCTCGAACGACGTGATGTTGCGCCCACTGCTGCCGTCGATGTGTGTGGCCACTACCTCGACCGATTCGGGCACCACTGCGCGCAACGCTCGACTGTAGGCATTTTCGTCGGCCACGAACACCAAACCAGGCGTGGTGATTTCCAACACGTGACGAAGTTTGCTGAAGTCTTCGGACAGCAGCGAATAAGGCGTGGAAATGGGCGAATAAGGCACACCGGCCAGAAAGGCGCCCAACGCCAGTTGGAAGTGCTCAAGATCGTTGCCCGAGAGAATGACCAAGGGTCGCTCGGGCGACAGCTGGCGGTCGAGCATTGCCTGGGCGAGGCGGCGCGCACGCGCCAGGGCATCGGCCCAGGTGATTTCGATCCACCGACCATCGGGGCCGCGGCGGGCCACCAGCACTCGGTCGCCGTGCGCTTCGGCGCCAGCGATAAGACACTGACCCAGATGATCGGGATAACTCTGCAAGGGCTCGACGGATTCCACCAGCAGACTGCCGTCGGCGCGATCGACAAAATTTGCCTTGAGCGAACCGCTCAGCTCGACGGCACGATAACGGGGGGTGGAGGTGGTGGACATAATGACTCAAGCGTTGTTTTTGAGCGCTTTTGCCGCCTTGCCGGCGAGAAAAGCGTTGAGACGATCCTTGGCAGCCTGATCGGAGGCCGCGATGGCCGACATGAGAGACTCCGTAAACAGGCCCTCGGACTGCGATTGGTCGGCGATGCGCGGCAAGGCTTGCATGACCGCGAAATTGGACAAGGGAGCGTTGTTGGCGATGCGGGCCGCCAGCTCGCGGGCTTTGGCCATGCCCTCGCCCTCGGGCACTACGTATTGAGAAAGCCCAACCGCCATGCCCTGCTCGGCATCGTAGGTGCGCCCGGTGAGCATCATATCGGCCATGCGGGCCACGCCGATAAGACGCGGGATGCGCGCCGAACCGCTGCCACCAACGAACAAGCCGCGCTGCCCCTCGGGCAGCGCGTAGTAGGTGGAAGCCTCGGCAATGCGAATATGACACGCACTTGCCAGCTCCAGGCCACCTCCCACCACGGCACCGTGGAGCACAGCAATCACCGGCACCTTGCCGAACTGGATGTGCTCGAAGCAACGATGCCAATTACGCGAATGCATCATGGCTTCGGATGCATTTTGCTCGGTGACCTCGGAGAGATCGAGCCCGGCGCTGAAGTGATCGCCTTCGCCGTGCAGAATGGCGCAGCGCACGGTATCAGGAAGGTTGACGAACACGGTGTGGAGTGCGGCGATGAGGTCGTCGTTCACCGCGTTGCGTTTGGCGGGACGAGTGAGCCGCAATACCGCCACGGCATCCTCGATATCGACCGACAGGAGGTCGCTTTGAAAGGAGGCAAGAGAAGAAGACATGAAGAAGCTACCGAAAAAGAGAAGCGGCAAGAAGACGATGCACCATTGACGATGCCACGAGACGGCACACAGCGGGTGCTCGCTCGCAATGGTTATTAGTATTAAATATTATCCTCGAAAATGAAACCTGGGGTTTACCCGAGGTTCCGAAGTTCGGCAGCGGGCAGCACGCGCCGTTACCATGGACGTCTTCCTATTAACCGTTGTGGAGAAACCCCGTGACGAATTCCAGCTGCACCGTGCGCGAAGCCACCTACGATTTTCTGCGCCGCCTGGGCGTCGACACGATCTTCGGCAATCCTGGCTCCACCGAATTGCCGATGTTCCGCGATTTTCCCACCGACTTCCGCTACGTGCTGGGCTTGCAGGAGGCCGTGGTGGTGGGCATGGCAGACGGCCATGCTCAGGCCAGCGGGCGGTTGGGGGTGGTGAACTTGCACTCGGCGGTGGGTGTGGGTCATGCCATGGGCAACATCTATACCGCCCGCAAGAACCAGACGCCACTGTTGATCATCGCCGGGCAGCAGTCGCGCTCGCTGCTCTTGCGCGACCCTTACCTGTTTTCGGAAGAAGCCACTGAGTTGCCCAAGCCCCATGTGAAGTGGTCGGTGGAACCTGCGCGCGCGGCCGACGTGCCTGCCGCCATCGCCCGTGCTGCCTATACCGCGTTGGCCGAGCCCTGCGGGCCGGTGCTGGTCTCGGTGCCCGTCGACGACTGGGATCAACCCGCCCTGCCCGTGCCCGAACGGCAGGTGAGCCGCACCACCGTAGCTCCGCCCTCTGCACTCCAGGAAGTGGCGCAGGCGCTGGGCAAGGCGCAGCATGTGGCGCTGGTGCTGGGGGCATCGGTCGATC
>JAJUJN010000121.1 GCA_029265335.1 Alcaligenaceae bacterium | reverse complement strand
GATACCTGTAACGGATGGAGGTTCAACCATGAACACCCCTTGCATTATCTGTGTGGCCATCACCGGCTCTGTGCCGGGCAAGAGCAACAACCCGGCGGTTCCCATCACCATCGAGGAACAGGTAGAAAGCACCCACGAGGCCTTCGAGGCGGGCGCCAGCATCGTTCACGCTCACGTGCGCGACGACAACGGCAAGCCCACTTCAGAGCCCGAACGTTTTGCACGACTGGTGGAAGGCGTGCGGCAGCACTGCCCAGGCATGATCATCCAACTCTCCACCGGTGGCCGCTCAGGAGCGGGCCAGGAGCGTGGTGGCATGCTGCCACTGCGGCCCGACATGGCCTCGTTGGCTGTGGGCTCCAATAATTTCCCCACACGCGTCTACGAGAACCCACCCGAGCTTGTGGATTGGCTGGCTGCCGAAATGATCCACTACAACATCAAGCCCGAAGTGGAAGTGTTCGATCTCAGTCATATGCACAAGGCGCGCGAAATGTGGCTGAATGGCCAGATTCGGGGCAGGCCCTACGTGCAGTTCGTGATGGGCGTCAAAAACGCCATGCCGGCTGATCGCGACGTTTTCGACTACTACGTGCGATCGGTACAACGCCTGTTTGGTCTGGACGCCCCATGGTGCGCAGCCGGCATAGGAGCGCACCAGATTGAATTGAACGAATGGGCAGTGGCCTGTGGGGGCCACGCCCGCACCGGCCTCGAAGACAACGTGCGCCTCGACCGCCAAACCCTGGCCCCCTCCAATGCCGCACTGGTGGAACGCGTGGTGGAACTCTGCGAGCGATACGAGCGGACCGTGGCAACCTGGCAGGAAGCAAGGAAGATCCTGGGCCTGTCGGCGCCGGTGTAGGTCTTCGTCGTCCCACACCACGCTGGCTCACACGTTCTCGGGGGCCTTCAAACCGGCAACGTCGGCAATGATTTCGATGGAGCGGCGGCGCAGTTGCGGGTCGAAGATATCCGACACCACCATGAGCTCGTCGGCGCGTGTTCGTTCGCTCAAAGCCTCGATGCCGCGCTTCACCGTATCGGGGCTGCCCACGATGCTCACCTGCAGCATGTTCGAAGCCTGCATTTTTTCCTGCGGCGTCCAGTAGCTTTCGATGTCGTCGATGGGCGGTTGGGTGAGGCGTCGCGTGCCGCGGAACAGATCCACAAACGAGATCTGTTGCGAAGTGGCCAGAAATCTTGCTTCTTCATCGGTGGGCGCAGCGATGATATTCACGCCCACCAATACGTAGGGCTTTTGCGCTTGCTTGGAAGGTTTGAAGCGGGCTCGGTACACCTCAATGGCCTGATCCAGCATTTGCGGCGCAAAATGCGACGCAAAGCCGTAGGGCAAACCGAGCTCGGCGGCGAGATGTGCGCCGAACAAACTGGAGCCGAGTATCCAAAGCGGCACTTCGGTGCCCGACCCCGGCACGGCCTCAATACGCTGGCCTGGCTGCACCGGCGCCAGATAGGCCTGCAACTCCTGAACATCCTGCGGGAAGTACTCCGCATTCTGGGGGTCGCGGCGCAAGGCGCGCAAGGTGACTTGATCAGTGCCTGGCGCTCGCCCCAGGCCGAGGTCGATCCGACCCGGAAACAGGGTTTCCAAGGTGCCGAACTGCTCGGCAATGATGTAGGGCGCGTGGTTGGGAAGCATGATGCCGCCCGCACCAACCCGTATCTTGCTGGTTCCTGCGGCGATGTGGGCGATCACGATGGAGGTGGCAGCCGTGGTAACCGTTGGCATGTTGTGATGCTCGGCCACCCAAAAGCGTTCATACCCCAGCGACTCTGCCAGGCGAGCAAGATCCCGCGCTTCATCCAGCGCCGCTCGGCGATCCGAGCCCTCGCGCACGCGACCCAACTCGAGAATCGAAAATTGCATAGTGAAACTCCTTCAACGGGAGGTGGGCTGGCGACCAGCCACCTCAGTTAGCTTCGACTGTACCGGTTCTTGAACGATAATGTCGCCCGTCGTTAACTTTGCATCGCTCGATACAGGAATGGAAAGCATCTGGAACTCTGCGGTGGTCGTAATTCCGATCATTTTCGTGCTGGCCTACGGCTACGCTGCTGGCAGAACCAAGGCGTTCGGCAGCCCGGATGCCATCGAGACGATCAACAAACTTGTTCTGACATTTGCACTGCCGCCCCTGCTTTTCGTAGGCACGGTAAGCGTGACGCGCGCCCAGCTTGAACACGACCTGGTTTTATTTGTGGCCCTGCTGGCAAGCCTGTTGTTGGCGTATCTCGCAGGGCTGCTCATTGCCAAATATCTATTCAAACGAACCCTGGTGGAGTCTTCCATTGCGGGGCTGGCTTTCAGCTTCTCGGCAGGGCCGTTCTATGGGCCAGCTTTGCTGGGCGGGCTTTACGGCACACAAAGCGGCATTGCCGTAAGCATGATTTCCATGGTGATCAACGTGGTAATCGTGCCGATTGCGGTCACGGTCATCAAGGTGGATTTGGCCAAACAGCAAGGTGCCCACAGCTCTTTGGGCAGCCTCATCGGGCAGGCTCTGTATCAGGCTATTTTCAAAACGCCATTTGTCTGGGCGCCGCTCATCGGTTTCATTCTGGTTTTTCTGACCATTCCCGTGCCCGAGGTGGCCAAAAAGTCGTTTGTGCTCATCGGCCAGGCCACTGCCGGCGTGGCGATCTTTGTGGCAGGCATGACCATCGCCGCCAACACCTTCAGAATCACCGGCGAGGTGCTGGCTTTTACCCTGCTCAAGAATGTGGCGCTCCCCGTCATTTTTGCGGTGATTGCGTTCGGGCTGGGCATGTCGGCTGACACCGTGTTGTTCCGCGAAGGGCTGCTGTTGGCAGCTCTGCCCGCAGGCCCCATGATTGTGCTGCTGGCGACGCGATACAAGCAATATCAACAAGAAGCGTCGTCTATCCTGGCGCTTTCCACGGTGGGCATGCTTATTACCGTGACCGCACTGGTGATGATGTTGCGGCCTTGACCTTTGCAGCTTTCACACCTGGCCAATGCACCCCCTGGCGAACCGGGAGCTGAGTGCGCCTTGCTCGTCGGTTCGCCTTTTGGAGCATCCCTGGATCAGCGTGTGGGCGTTCGCGCTTTCATCACAGCGCCCGCGGCCAACGCGGCGCCAGCGAGCAGTACGCCCCCTTTCAACCACCGGCGCCCCTGCATATAGGTATACGGGCTATGGCGAATGATGTGGGCATCTTGATCACCCAGCATCTCTCCTTCGCCACCGGCTTCGTAGAGCGCGGACCCGCCGGGGCGAGGCGGGCGGTCGCCCATTGCAGATTTGAAATACATCCGTGAATAGAGTTGATCGGCCACCGACGGAAACAGGCGGGTGAGCCAGGTCATTCCCGCGCCAGCGCCACCCACCGTGATGTCGCGTACCGGCTGAGTGGCCGCCTGCAACACCGCTCTGGCCACGAGGTCGGGGTGATACACCGGCGGTGGCACCTGAGACTCCTTGCTCATGGTGTTCTTGGCATGTTGGCCGAAGGGTGAGTGAATACCGCTAGGCTTGATCAGGGTGACCGACACCGGTGCTTTATCGTGCATCACCTCAAGGCGCAGCGAGTTGGTGAACCCCTTGACCGCATGCTTGGTGGCCGTGTAGGCGCTGAGAATCGGTGCCGGCACATCGCCGGAAATCGAACCGATGTTGATCAGGGCCCCGCCCCGCTGGCGCAAATGTTTGAGCGCCTCCAGCGACCCATACACCACGCCCCAGTAATTCGTCTGGAACAGCCGGTGGTGATCTTCGTCGCTGAGCTCGTTGAGCTTGGAATAAACGCCCACGCCCGCGTCGTTCACCCAAGTGTCGAAGCCCCCATAACGGTCGATCACCGTTTGAGCCACGTTCGCCACTTCATCGTGAACCCCGACATCGGCCGTGACGTAATCGGCCCTGAACCCTTCCTGCTTGAAGGACTGACAGATGGTCTCCAGGGTATCTGCGTCGCGCGCTACCAGCACCACTCTCGCGCCGGCTTCTGCAGCACGTCTTGCAATCGTTAACCCGATACCGGAACTGCCTCCGGTAACCACCATGGTTTGTTCGGCTATTGGCTTAAGCTTGACTCGCATACAAACCTCCAAATTTCGGTTGCGCGTATGAGCTTCAGGCCCAGAGGGCGAAAACATCGGCACCTCAAACCCATGCGTTTCACCAGCTTAGGAAAGCCGAACTCCCCCGTACATAGGACAACGCTGACATTCGAACCCCTTACTTTTCGTTCAAGAATCTTGAACTCGGAAAGGTTTTGCAGGTCGTTCGTTGGCTTGCGAATAGAACCCCTCCGACCGGTCGTTGTTGCTCGTGCACCCCACGCATGGCAACATCACTTGCAGCAATCTCACATCGGCAAGGCTTTACCCATGCTCAATCGAAAGAGTCTGGAAGACGGCACCTTTCTCAACGCATTCAAAAACGTACCCGGCCTGGATTGGTGGCCCGAAGAGCGCATCGAAAGCTCCATGCAATCCATGTTGGCGTCACGGCCTCCGCAAGAGCCCATCTGGGTTTTTGCCTACGGCTCCTTGATCTGGAACCCCCTCTTCCAGTTTGCCGAGAGCTGCCCAGCCACGCTGCCTGGCTGGCGCCGAAGTTTCTGCATCCACTTGTTTGTTGGCCGCGCCTGTTCCACCCGCCCGGGCCGCATGATGGCACTGGCTGCCGGCGGCGTCACCGAAGGCCTCGCCCTGCGATTGAGTGAAGATTGCGTAGAAGAAGAGTTGCGCGTGATCTGGCGACGCGAAATGGTGGGGGGCGCCTACCGGCCCACCTGGACTCGGGTCACGCTCAGCGACGGGCGCAGCGTGCCGGCGCTTACCTTCACTGCCGAAACACAAAGCAAGCTGTACCAGGCTCAAGACGACATCGACACCATCGCGCCACTCATCGCAGCCGCCGAAGGGCCACTGGGGCCCAACCGCGATTACGTGTTGCAGCTTTACTCGGCCTTGCGCCAACATGGCATCGAAGATGCATACATCCAGCAGCTGGCGGAATGCGTGCGATCGGGTGACTGAAAACCAGCCATAGAACGGATAGCCACCAACCGGCTAAAAGAAGCTGCCCCATGCCAGCGTCGAACTGGTCTAGCGTCCACGAGACACAAAAAGCCCGCAATGTAGACATACACGCGGGCTAATCAGGTATTGCAGTGCTGTAACGGCTTCAAACTCTGTGGCGGACAGAGAGGGATTCGAACCCTCGATACGCTATTCACGTATACACGCTTTCCAGGCGTGCGCCTTCAACCACTCGGCCACCTGTCCGTTTGCCGAGGCAGAGCACGTTGCCTCGGACGAAGCACGATATTCTAACAGACCCTACAGCTACGCGCTCTCGCTCCACGCCCTGCCCGCGCCCTGAGTGCACGCGCCGGCCATGAGCTCGATACTCATGAGCTCGTTTTCGTATGCACAAAGTGACGATGTACAAAGCGACCCTCCATGACAAAGGCCACACAGCATGACAAAGGCCACACAGGTTGCCCTGTGTGGCCTTTGCGCCGGACGGTGTGATCCAGCTCTTCTTGCGAGGAGCGCGATAGTGTTCTCCTCCGAACCTTGCCGCGCCGTGTGCCCTCACTATTATGGATGCTGCCTGCGGGCTGCCTGTTGGGCTCCGCTTATTGCCCTGAGACGGGCTGTCTCCTCCACTTCATGAGCTGGATTATGGCGGGCGTTCCACTGCCGCACACTTGGGAAATACCCTAGCTCAGGTGGGGGGAGGGGCTGAGAATCGGATTTAGCGACGCGAGAGTCGCGCTCATGCGCTTGGCCGAGGTATGTGCTGGGCGCTATGCTGACTCATTCTCACCAAGGAGTTTTCGACATGTCTCAAGTTACGTTCCAGGGCAAGCCAATTCAGGTAGAAGGTACGCTCCCCACCGTCGGCGCCACCGCCCCCGAGTTCACGCTGGTGGGTCAAGATCTGGCCGATGTCAGCCTGAGCGCATACGAGGGCGAGCGTAAGGTGCTCAACATCTTCCCCAGCGTGGACACCGGCGTATGCGCGGCTTCCGTACGTCGATTCAACGAATTGGCCGCAAATATGAACCACGCGCGGGTGATTTGTATCTCGGCAGATTTACCCTTTGCGCAAGCCCGTTTTTGCGGCGCCGAAGGCCTCGACAACGTCACCATGCTTTCGCTGATGCGCGGGCGAGAATTTCTCAAGAATTATGGGGTGGCAATCGCGAGCGGGCCATTGAGCGGCCTAGCCGCGCGGGCCGTGGTGGTGCTGGATGGCAACAACAAGGTGTTGCACGCTCAGCTGGTGGGAGAAATTGGCGATGAGCCCGATTACGACGCCGCGCTGAAGTCGCTGGCCTGACCGTTTACAACAGCCCAGCCTAGCTCACGAACAGCATTTGACTGCTGCCAGGGCGCGAATCGAATGGCTTTGCACCAACCCGCCCCGCGCCCAAGCACTTGTTTACCAAGAATCAGTGCGACTTACCCAACTGCGTGAGGATTGCTGGGTTTTCGAGGGTGGACACATCTTGCGTGATCTCCTCGCCCTTGGCCACGATCCGCAACAGGCGACGCATGATCTTGCCCGAGCGTGTCTT
>JAJUJN010000496.1 GCA_029265335.1 Alcaligenaceae bacterium | reverse complement strand
GATCTTCGTCGGGCGACAAGTGCGCGAGGTCGATGGGCGCCGCTAGAGCAAAAGGCGAGACAAGCAGTAAAAAAAGCCACAAGGCCCACGCCGTGCACCATGCTCGAAAGCCGTATACGGCGCCCGGTAGCGATTTCATACCGCGTCACGCCTCCTGGCGCACCCGACTGGGGTTGGTTCCGTAGCGCTCCTTGAAGGCCGTGGCGAAATTGGCGCTGCCGCTGAAGCCCACTCGCCTGGCCACTTCGCCCACGGGCATGGAAGTATGCCGCAGCAACTGCCAAGCCTCTTTCATGCGTTCTTCGCGCAGATATTCAAATACGGTGGTGCCCGCGCAGTAACGGAAAGCTTCGTTGAGTCGTTTGGTATTGGTACCAACCAGCGCGGCCAGCTCCTGAAGGTCGGGTGCCTGCGCCAGCGACTTGAGCAAATGCACCCTGGCACTGTGAAACAGAATGTTGTAGAGGTGTGCGGGATCGGCGTCGGCCGCGCCATTGTTGGCTTCGTTGATGGGGCGCGCCGGTGGTGTCACGCCGCGTCTCAGATGCACGGCAAGACGCAACTGCACTTCGTCGAAGTTGAAAGGTTTGCCGATGTAATCCACTGCGCCGGCCAACAGGCCTTGCACCCGCTGCTCGGGCTCGTGATAGGCCGACAGGAAAATGACGGGTACGTTGGCCGTACTTGGATCTTCGCGCAGAACCCGGCAGGCAGCAAAGCCATCGCAGCGTGGCATGTCGAGATCCATGAGAATGGCGTCGGGGGCCATCAGCCGGGCCTTGTGAATTCCGTCCAGGCCGTCCTGGGCGTGGAATATGCGGCAGCCTTGCCGTTGCAGATGAAGTGAGATGAGCATGCGCTCCGCCTCGTCATCTTCCACCACCAGTATTCGCCTGCCATCCAGCATGTATTCAGACTCCGTTCCGCGTTCCGCACCCATCCTCAGTTTATCGTAACCCCTTGCCCCACACGCCCTGCAAAGCAATAGGGAAAACGATCAAACTGCCTTTGGGAATACTACCGACCGCAGATGACGCGCTTGTTGCCCTCCTGCATGCCCCACTCGACTCGCGATGGTTCGGTCATGAGCGCGATGCTATCTTCCCAGGTTGCGCTCATAAAAATACCCAACAAAACCCGTCAGAGTTCGATATGTGCAAATCGTTTCCCCCTCCTGCCGTTTCACGCCGTCGTTTTCTCGTCCAGAGTTTGGCAAGCGCCTCCACCTTGGGCTTGGGTATGGCCACCCCGGCGTTCGGCCAAACCAATCAGGTCGACGAACGCCGTACCCCCGAGGCAGCCATCGAGGCCTTGCTGGACGGCAATGAGCGCTATGTGCAAGGTGAACCGCTGTCTCGTGATCTCGACGAATTGCGTGACCACGTAAGAGCGGGCCAACGGCCCCTGGCAGCAGTGCTGAGCTGCTCCGACGCTCGCAGTGCACCCGAGGTCATCTTCGACCAAGCGCTGGGCGCCCTCTATGTGGTGAGAATCGCTGGCAACTCAGTGGATCCTGGTGTTCTGGCAAGCATGGAATATGCCGTCACCTTGATGCGAGTACCGCTGGTGCTGGTACTGGGGCACACAGGCTGTGGTGTGGTGGCCGCTGCCATCCGACAGGTGGCTACCGGCCGCCAGATGCCCG
>JAJUJN010000102.1 GCA_029265335.1 Alcaligenaceae bacterium | reverse complement strand
GCCACGGCGTGGATGGGCATTTTTGCTCCAGCGGGTATCGACGCCGGGCGTCTAGACCAACTTTCGACCGCGATTGGCAAGATTCTCGAAAAACCGGCGGTGCAGCAACGAGTGCTGGAGCTGGGCACCGAGCCGGCGTATTTGAACGCCCAAGATTTCGATGCGTTCATTCAACAAGCATCAGCGCAATGGAAGGAGTTGGTGGACTCTGTACAGCAGTAAGGAGTTCAGCTTGGCCCGCGCCCCACATGAGTGAGGAACTCGCTCACTTCGTGGGCCAGGCTATCAGTCAGCGAGGTCAACAGCCGTTCTCCCGCTTTGGCCGAAGCTCTTTCGGGAAAGCCGATGATGCCGCTTGCGGTGTAGTGCCGCATGCCCAAGGCGGTGAGCCAGGGCCGCGAGTTGGCCTCATGATCGCGTCGTTCGCTACTGCGCACGACTTCTGGCATGGCATGCATGAGTAAGGAGGTTTCGATGGCGCCACCATGCATGTCGGCGCTTACCGTAACGCCGAGCTCGGCGGTTGCAACGGCTTTCTCCCAGTGTTGCCGCTGCGGCAGCAGCAATACTCGTGGGCGATCCTGATTCAGCTCCTGAGCCACATTGCCCAACACATAATTGCCGCCATGGCCGTTGAGCAGAATCAACAGTTCAATGCCGTCCCGTTCGAGGGAATTCAGCACGTCACGCACTGTTGCGGCCAGAGTTTCCAGGCTGAGCGACACCGCGAACGGGAAGCCCGCATGTTCATGAGAACAGCTGAAAGGCAGTGGCGGAAGCAGTAGGGCAGACACCCTTGGCGCCAAATGGCTGGCCAAGAGTTGGCCAATGAGCGTGTCGGTGGTGTAGGGCAGGTGGGCGCCGTGCTGCTCGTAGGCGCCGATAGGCAGAATGGCGACGCGCGGCGGGCGAGCGGTGAGCTCCGGCAAAGTGGGAGTGTTTAGCGTCATAGTACTGGCACGACGCGCACAGTGCCGGCCACTCGCTGGGCAAGACTCCGTGCTTCGTCGGTATTGCTGGAAGTGGCCAGCGCCACTCCCATGCGGCGTCGTTCGAAGGCTTCGGGCTTGCCAAACAGACGAAGATCAGTGCCCGGCTCGGCCAGCGCCTGGGCAACGTTGTCGAAACGCACCGCCTTGGCGTCGGTACCGCCGTAGATCACCGCGCTCGCGCCGGGTTGACGCAGCGAGGTGTCGGTGGGCAGGCCCAGCAGGGCGCGAGCGTGAAGATCGAATTCGCTTTGCGTTTGTGAGATGAGGGTAACGAGGCCGGTGTCGTGTGGTCGCGGACTGACCTCCGAAAACCAGACTTCGTCGCCCGCCACAAAAAACTCGACGCCAAACACTCCCAGGCCGCCCAGGTTGTCGGTAACTTTCTGCGCCATGTCACGTGCGCGCTGCAAGGCTGTGCTGGACATGGCTTGAGGCTGCCAGCTTTCCACGTAATCGCCTTGGTCCTGGCGATGGCCAATGGGCTCGCAGAAGGTGGTTTGCGCCTCACCTTGGCCGTTGAGCGAACGCACTGTGAGCAAAGTGATTTCGTAGTCGAACTTCACCAAACCTTCAACGATCACTCTTCCGGCGCCGGTACGCCCACATTTCTGCGCCTGTCGCCAAGCTTCGGCTATGCCCTCGGGCCCGTCGATCCGGGCTTGGCCCTTGCCCGATGAAGACATCACGGGTTTGACGAAACAGGGGTAACCGATGTGTTCGTTGATGGCTTGCGTGAGTTCATTGAGGCTGCCGGCAAAGCGGTAGGGCGAGGTGGGCAGTTGCAGGGTTTCCGCGGCCAGTTTTCGGATGCCTTCTCGGTTCATGGTGAGCTGCACCGCACGCGCTGTGGGGGTAACTCGCACCGTGCCCGAGGCTTCGAGCCCGGTCAGTACGTCGGTTGCGATGGCTTCGATTTCGGGCACGACGATATCGGGCGCCTCGAGCGAGATGACATCGCGCAAGGCTCGGCGATCGGTCATGTCGATCACATGGGCACGGTGGGCCACCTGATGCCCTGGCGCGTCGGCATAACGATCTACGGCGATCACTTCGACCCCGAACCGTTGTAAGGCAATGATCACCTCTTTGCCGAGCTCTCCTGCGCCTAGCAACATAACGCGCACTGCAGCAGGTGACATGGGGGTGCCCAGCGCGGGCAAGGGAGCTTCGGACATAGGTTGGCTCGTGGTGTTTGGACGTTCAGGATTCAATGCAATGGCGGCAAATCTTGCCAGCGTAAGCAGGCTATCGTCAACCACACGGCAACAAGAATCGCCAGGCTAAGCCACACAGCGGCACTGCCCAGGTCTTTTGCCCGACCCAGCAGAGGGTGGCGATCTCTCGACAAGGCGTCGGCGAGCGCTTCAATAGCCGAATTCAGCAATTCCACCACCAGCACAAAGGCCATGGGAACGATGAGCATCAAAAACTCCAGCACTGACCGCGCCAGGAGCCAGGCTACCGGCAGCAATATGACAGCCAGAAGCAGCTCTTGACGAAACGCGGCCTCGTACCGAAAGGCTGCGCGCAGACCCTGCCAGGAATAGCGCCACGCCGCTCGCAGGCGACTCCAGCCAGAACGACTTTTGAACGGGGAGGGCGGTGGCGTGGGGTTTGACGTCATGGGGTGGAAGTGCCAGCCACGGTGGGAGCAATCACGGCGGCGGCGGGCAGAAACGGACCGACAGGGTGGTTAGCCTGCTCCATTTCCTGGAGCTCGAACAAACGGTATTGTCGCTCACGGTAGGCGTGTTCGGGCCATAAGGCATGGGCCAGGACCAGTTGCGAGTGCTTTGGCGAGAGTGGCGCCTCAACCAAGCTGAAATCTGCCTGCACTCGAAAGCCGCGGGGAGCGTGACCCGGGCTGAGCACGGTGAACAAATCGGGCGTGAGGTAGCCGAAAAGGTCACCATATTGCATCAACGCGCGTCCTCCACGATGCGGCAGGTTGAGATCCTGACCCAGCATGGGGTGGGCGGTGTCGAGCTTCAACAAAGAAAGCAGCGTAGGCGCCAGATCGATCTGACTCACCAGGCGGTTGTCACGACGTGCGGCGATACCTTCGCCCAGAATCAACGCTGGTATATGAAAGTGGCGCAAGGGAATCAAGTTGGCGCCGCCCACGCGAGCGTCATGATCGGCCACCACGACAAAAAGCGTATCTGGCCAGTAAGGAGTTTGCCTGGCCTGGCGAAAGAACGACCCCAATGCCCAATCGGCATACCGAATGGCATTGGGCTGGCTCGCTGGAGGTCCCTCGGTTTCGATTCGGCCCTGAGGATAATCCCAGGGTGTGTGATGCGATACCGAAAACGCCACGGTGAAGCTGGGGCGGTCATTGGCGTGGTCATCGCGCAGCAGGCGATCTACCTGGTTGAACATGTCTTCGTCGCTCGCGCCCCATGAGCCCACGAACTGCGGATCGACGAAATCATCGAGGTCTACCACGGTATCGAAACCATTGGCCAGAAAAAAGCTGCGCATATTGTCGAAATGTGCTTCACCACCGTAGACAAAGCGCGAATGAAATCCGTGTTGCTTCAGCAAGCCCGCCAAGGTGAAAAAGTTCTGCTGAGCTTTTGGCAACTTGAGCACAGCGGGCGCCGGTGTGGGCAAAAAGCCGGTGGTGATGGCCTCCAACCCACGTGCTGAGCGGGTGCCGGTGGCAAAGGCCTGAGTGAACGTCCAGGCATCTCCGGCCAAAGCGTCGAGCTCAGGGGTGAGCGCCAATCCACCCAGGTGGCCCACAAACTGCGCACCCAGGCTTTCTTCAACAATGATCACCAGATGACGGGGTTGCCACGTTGAATGTGCCACGGCCGTTTGCCGATGCCAAGTCGGGATGTCGGCACTGGCATCACCGTCCAAACCAGCAGCTTCGCGCACGTTGCGGATGATTTCTTCTGCTGACAATCTTCCGTAGAGCGCCGACGACGAGCGCTCATCTTTCATGCGGTAGATCGCGTAAGTGACGTGATAGAACGACGGCAGGGCGAGGGTGTTCACCAAAGCGTCGTTACTGAAGGCCACAGTGGCGGGGTTGATGGGCCGGTGCGCCAGCGTGCCTCGAATGCCCAGCACCACCATGGCCAGCAGCATCAACGACAACGCGCTGGCTTGCCACCAAGGCCTGGCGGCCGTTGCTTGAGGTGGGCGAAACAGCCACCAGGCCAGCACTAGAGCGATTGCCACGCAAACTACAACGCCCAATACTGCCATGCCGAATCCCTGCCAGAGCATGCTGGCAACCTCGGCGGGGTAACGCAAATACTCCACGTACAAGCCGTTCGGCCGGGTGTCGTACTCCAGAATGAAGGCGGGTGTGGATGCTTCCAACAGCACCAGGAGTGCCAATGCGAAGCCGTACCACACAGCACTGATGCGATTGGCCAGGCGCCAGCGCGACAGCCATGGTGACAGCACCACGATTGGCGCCGACATCATGAGGATGGTCACAATGTCAAAACGCAGGCCGCCCACCAGCACGGGCCAAAGACCATCTACCGCCTCAATTCGCGGCCAGAGCCAGATCATGAGCCCGATGCGGTTTGCCATCAGAAGGGTGAACGCAACCAGCCAGAAGCGCAGAGTCAGTGACCACATGGGCGAGCCATCCGTAGATTCGCCCGGAAAAGGCGAAGGCGCGATTATCGCTGAGATGGGTGGTTCTGCAAGTCATTTCTTTGAGTTTACATAATATAGATTATGCGCATATTGGAGCAAAGAACGTGCGGTGGGCAATTCCACTTCGTGCTGCGCTTATGGGGTTAATCCTGATGGACGCCTACGATCCCAAGCCTAGCAATATGCAGCATGTTTGCCAGCCCCTCCCGATTGCGTTCCGAATTCTCCACGTCTCAGGTCAAGCCTGCAGCGGCGATTGAGCATTGGCATCACGCCATTTGCCAAGCGTTCACCTCACTCGATGTGGAGCCCGCGCGCACGGGTCTTTCGGCGTCACTGGCTTGGCGTGACGTGGGTCGCCTTCGTTTGCTGCACGTCTTAGGATCTCCGCAGAGTGTGTGGCGCAGCGACTCCATGATTCAGGCCGATGATGCCGCGCACATCATTCTCATGGCGCATCGTGAAGGCTCAGCCACCCTCCTGCATCGTGGCCGCAGCGTTGCGCTTCATCCCGGCATGCTCATTGCCATGGATACTCTCAGTCCGTATCGGCTCACTTTTCATCAGAATTTCAGGCAGGACGTCTTGCGCTTGCCGGTGAGCGCCTTGATCGATCACCCTGCAGAGTTGCAGCAGCTTACGGCCACACCCATTCCTCCCGGCTTTGTGCCTGAATGGCTCGCCGCCGGGCTTCAGGCGCTACGCGCCGGGAGCGCGGAAGCCGCCACCGAGGCGCCCCTTCTTGAATTGGCTCGGCTTGCGCTCCTGAGTGTTGTTCCAGAGCGAGCGCAGGATTCCGCCTCGGCACGCGTGAATCGAGCGAAGCAATTCATTCGGGCACATCTGCGCCGGTCCGAGCTCGGGCCGGGCGATGTGGCGCAAGCTTTGGGGATCTCGGTGCGTCAGTTGCAGAAAGCTTTCGCGGCAGACGACGATAGTCCTGCAGCGTTCATTCTGCGCGAACGTCTGCTCGCGGCGCGTGAACAGCTCGCACGGCCGCAACATCGCTTACGCTCGATAAGCTCGGTGGCAGTCGAATGGGGTTTTGCCGATGCAAGCCACTTCATTCGATCGTTCCGCAGGATGTTCGACACCACGCCCGCAGCCTGGCGACGCGAACAGCTGGAAGCGTCGCGGAGCGACCGCGACCAGACGCGCTGATTCCATCCAACGACGCATAACTTCCATTCTGCCGCGCCGATGTGCGGTGCAATGGGGTTATCGGCATCTTCAACCGCCTCCCTGCGGTGTGACTTCTTGCCGACCACGATGGAGGACAACATGCAAGCTCATCAGAAAGTGCTCAACGGCCGCCCGTCAGTCAAAGTCGCTATCGTCCAGACGCCACCAGCGTTCCTGGATAAAGACCAAACACTCGACATAGCCTGCCAGCGGATTCAGGAGGCTGCCGCCGAAGGCGCCAATATCATTACGTTCAGTGAAGCGTGGGTATCCGGTTATCCCTATTGGGGTGAAGGTTGGGAGAGCTCTTTGCCCGATTGGATGGACGTGCGCGCGAGTTTCTTTGATAACGCGCTGCTGATACCCAGTGAAGACACTGACCGATTGTGCGAGGCGGCTGCACGCGCCAACGCGGTGGTTGTCATCGGGTGCAACGAACTCGATAGCGATCCCGCCGTTCACACCATTTACAACACCCTGCTCTTCATCGATAACCATGGCCGGATTCTGGGCCGTCACCGCAAAACCATGCCAACGTATGTGGAACGGGCTTTTTGGGGTTGTGGTGATGCCAGCGGAATGCGGGTGCACGCCACCGATTTCGGGCGCATAGGCGGCCTGATTTGCGGTGAGCACCTGATGACCTTGGCGCGGGCGCATATGATTAGCCAGGGAGAAGACATCCATCTTGGCGTGTTCCCAGGCGCATTCCGACTGCACACTGGCCCAAAGCTGGAGGAACTCGACGATAGCGGCGACATGTTCTGGGGATACTCCTCCAGCCGCGCCCACGCGTTCGAAGCGGGCGCGTTCGTCATGACCTCGTGCGGAATCATGACTGAGGAGGCCCTGCCGCCCGGCTTTCCTATGCGCGATTCCTTGAACATCGACTACGCGAAAGGTGGCAGCGCGGTTTACGCGCCGATTGGGGTGCCTTTAACACCACCCCAATTGGGTGACACCATTGTGTACGCCGAATGCCCTGCCCAGCTGATCAAGATCGCCAAGGCGATCATCGACACCCGAGGTCACTACGCCCGACATGATCTTTTTGCGCTTCAGGTGCGTGACGACCCCCGGCTGGACGCCGTCCGCGCGGTAGATAGCTTGAAACCGGGCGAACTCGATGCCATCGCGGATCGGCACGAGATCAGCCGTGACGAGCTGCGAGATGCGGCTCAACGCTTGGCTACGTAGCCCAAGCTCGGGAACTCGAGGCGTTGCCGGTCAGTTCTGATCTCTCGGCAACAGCCCGAGCATGACGCCTGCCCAGCCTCCGATTGAGCATTTCGGTTACCATGCGCGGCATCGCGTCGATTCGTGATACCGCGCACCGCATGGCCTTTTGCCATGCGGGTATCGAATTTTCTCACTCGGAGGTAGTTCACCTTGGATCTGATGCACGTTCTGATTTTGGCCGTGATCCAGGGGCTCACCGAGTTTCTGCCGATTTCG
>JAJUJN010000422.1 GCA_029265335.1 Alcaligenaceae bacterium | reverse complement strand
CTTCGCGGCGGAACGACTCGGGCATGCCGCCTACACCCTTCACCCCCTGCTCGAACGCCACGCCAGTGAGCTCACCACGCAGGTTGTAGCTCCAGGCGTGGTACACGCACTGGAAATTGCTGGCCGTGCCGGAGCGCTCAAGCGCAATCAAGGCTCCTCGATGCACACAGCGGTTCTCGAAACCATAGATTTCGCCATCGCGGTCGCGCACCACGATCACCGGGGTTTCGCCGACAAACGTGGTGCGATAACTGCCCGGCTCAGGCAATTCGGCATCCAGACAAAGATAATTCCAGACTGGGCCGTGATACAGGCGCTCTTGCTCCAGGCGATAGATATCCGGGTTTTGATAAATATCGAATGGCACGCGGGTGTAATTACCCTCGCGCCATAGGTGTGGCAGCGCCGAGGTGGTGGAGTGCATGGCAACTCGCTCCGCTGATTCCAAACAAAGAGCATCACCTTACCGACGCCACGGCAAAAGCGTCAATAAAACAGCACTTTTGTTCGAATAGCGAACTTTTTGGACATCACAACGAGTCGTCGAGCAGGCGCCGGCCCCGCTCCAAGGCGGGCAACAGGGTATCCACCAACTCGTCAACCGACATCCGGCTCGCCGCTGCCACCAGGCTCATGGCGGCCACCACTCGCCCGTCGCGATCGCGAACAGGCACCGCAATGGAGCGAAACCCCAGCTCGAGCTCTTCGTTGCACACTGCAAACCCCCGTTCGCGCGCTTCTGCAATATTGCGCAGCAAGCGGTCGACATCGGTTTCGGTATGCGGCGTGAGCGGGCGCAATGGCAGGCTGCGCAAAGCGCGATTGAGATTCTCGTCGCTCTCTTCGGCCAGCAGCACTCGGCCTGTGGCAGAGCACCAGGCGGGGAGCCGTGAGCCCATGACCAAACCGTGCGACAGGCTGCGCCGCGTAGCGGCCCTGGCCACGAACACGCTTTCCATGCCGTCACGCACGGCGAGCGAGCTCGACTCCCGGGTGCGTTCGCTGATCGCCTCCAGCACAGGCTGCACCACCCTGCCCAAGGGATTGGCGACTACGTAGGCGTGCGCCAGCCTCAGGGTGCGCGGCGCCAACTGAAAAAAACGTCCGTCACTGGTCACATAACCCAGCTTCTCGAGCGTGAGCAGTGAGCGCCGCGCCGACGCCCTCGTATGACCGGTGATAGTGGCCGCCTCGGTCAGCGTGAGCGGGCCACGATGAATGCCAAAGGCCTCGAGAATGGCCAGGCCTTTTTCCAGGCCCGCTACGTATTCTTTGTCGTGAGTGACGCGGCTCAAGCTTCCCCCTCTCCAATCACCATAAGTTCGAATAGCGAACATCGTATTCGAAACATTGACGGCCTGACGAGCAGACCTTATGTTGCGAAAGTTCCGCCGGCTCATCGTCTGTTCGGAGCATGGCCAAAAAACAAACACCAGCTATTTTGGGAGACAAACCATGAAACTGCCCCTTGCATTTGCCATGCTCGGCGCTGTCATCGCGGCGCCCGGTGTGGCTCAGGCCAATGACGCGGCCGCCTTCCCTCAACGCCCGGTACATATCGTCGTGCCCTATCCCGCGGGCGGTACGGCGGATGTTTTGCCGCGCGCGCTCAGCGAACATCTCAGTGAGCGTTGGGGCCAGCCCGTGATCATCGAGAACCGTACGGGGGCGGGCGGCAATATCGGCACCGACCATGTCGCCAAGGCCGAGCCCGACGGTCACACCTTGGTGGCAACGCCGCCTGGCCCCTTGGTGGTCAATCACAACCTTTATAGCGACCTACCGTTCGATCCCGAAGCTCTGGTGCCCATCACGTCGCTGGCGAAGGCGCCCAATGTGTTGGCTGTGCGCAACGAGCTCCCGGTGGCAACCGCAGAAGAATTTCTGGAATACGCGAGAGCAAATCCGGGCAAGCTCACCGTGGCGACGCAAGGTAACGGCACGACCTCACACCTCACCGGCGCCATGTATGCCCAGGCGGCGGGCACAGAGTTCGTTTTTGTGCCGTATCGTGGCACTGCACCGGCCCTGGCAGCTCTGGTGGGGGGTCAGGTAGATGTGTTCTTCGACAACATCGGCTCGATGTACGCTCACCACCAGGCGGGCAATGCCCGGATCCTGGCCGTTACCACTGCCGAGCGCAGCCCGGTACTGCCCGATGTGCCCACCGTGGCCGAGACAGGTCTGGAAGGGTTCCAAGCCTCTACCTGGTTCGGCATGG
>JAJUJN010000242.1 GCA_029265335.1 Alcaligenaceae bacterium | reverse complement strand
TTGAAGAAAGCCGAGCCGGGCACGCCCGAGTTTCGCGCCGCACTGCGCGATGCCATGGAAGGCATGCGAGGTTTTGTGGGTACTGAAGGTGTGTACAACATGAGCCCAGAAGACCACAACGGTGTCGATGAAACCAGCCAGGTGCTCGTGACCGTAGAGAACGGCGAATGGAAGTACGTGGAATAAGCTGCGGACACGCTGCTCTATGGAGCTAGGGAACACACCGACCGCCTGTCAGCACAGCGCGGTCGGTGCCTTGATCTGGAGAATTTCAAATGCGAGCACTGGTGAGCGAAGCCATCCGGAACCTGGACGACATCAAGCGCATCGAACAAGCGCCTTACGACGAGTTCATGCCGTACCAAAACACTTATCAGGCTCTGGCGGCCTCAGCTCGAACTCATGCCGGCCGCCCGGCCCTCACCTACTGGCACGATCACGATACTGAACAAGTCGACACCACCTGGTCGTACCAGGAACTGCTGAACGACATTCATCGTGCCATGCAGCTCTTCTCGCGCCTGGCGGCGCCCGAACAACCTCGCGTAGCCATGCTGCTGCCGGCGATACCTGCCGCCTATGTCACCCTTTGGGCGGCCGAAGCCGTGGGCCGTGTGTGCCCCATCAACTTTCTGCTCAACTCGCGACACGTCATAGAGCTGGTTCGCGCAGCTGAATGCAATATTGTGGTGGCCTTGGGCGAATGCGCCGAGCTGTCGATCTGGCCGCATGTGCAAGCCTTGCAGAAGGCCTGCCCGCAGTTGCGCGCGGTGGTACGGGTGAATCCGCAAGGCGCACGGGTCGTGGCGGAGCCCACCGCTTCCGAAACCGTGCTGGATTTCTGGCGTGAGCTGAACGACATGCCCAACTCGCCGCCCCCAGAGTGGCGAGAGCCAAACCGCGAAACCGTGGCGGCCTACTTCCACACCGGCGGCACCACCGGTACCCCAAAGCTGGTGCAGCATCTGCATCGCAATCAACTCCACGCGGCACGCGGCGCCATGCTGATGTATGGCACCACGCACAACGACAGCATCATCAATGGCTTCCCGCTGTTTCATGTGGCGGGGTCGATGGTCTACGGGCTCTCTACCCTCATGGCCGGCGGCAGAATCTTTCTGCCCACGCTGCTGGGCTTTCGGCATAGCAAGTTCATGCAGAACTACTGGGCCTTTGTGGAGCGCTACGGCATCTCCCTCGCCACGGCAGTGCCCACGGGCATCGCCACGCTGATGGCGGTGCCCCACCAGCCGCAGCAACGCCGATCTGTCAGAGCCATGATCACCGGCGGCAGCCCGTTGCCCGAAGCCATTGCCGACGAGTGCGAACAGAAGCTCGGCATTCCGGTACGCAACACACTGGGCATGACTGAATCTGCTGGGGTGATCAGCATCGAACCTGTCGCCGCGCCGCGTCAAACCGATTCCTGTGGTTGGCGGCTGCCTTTCAGCGAAGTCCGCATCTGCCATCCTGATACCTCGGAACCCCTGGCAAATGGAGAAATCGGGGTATTGCAGCTGCGCGGCCCCAACGTGAGCCCGGGCTACCTGAATTCCGCGCAAAACAAAGACAATTTTCAGGACGGCTGGCTGGTGAGCGGCGATCTCGCCCAGCTGAGTGAGAACGAACGCATTCATGTTCGCGGGCGCAGCAAAGACATCATCATCCGCAATAGCCACAACATCGATCCGCAACAAATCGAAGACGTTCTGATGTCGCACCCCGACGTGCAATTGGCTGCGGTCGTGGGCCAACCCGACGAATACGCCGGAGAGCTGCCGGCCGCCTTTGTGGTGTTTCATGCCAATGTCCAGCCCGATCTCGGCGCCCTGCGTCGCTATGCCGAAGAACACGTGGCCGAACGTCCGGCCTGGCCCAAACACTACGAAATCGTCAGCACACTGCCGCAAACTGCTGTGGGCAAGGTCTACAAGCCCGAGCTGCGCCGCCTCGCCATCGAGCGCGTGTTCAACGAGCGCCTCGCCGCCCGCGATTGCCAGGCCGCCGTGCAAGTCAGCTGTGAAGAAGCCGGCGGCGGCTTCAAAGTGGTTTTCACTGTCACGGCCAACGCTGAACAACCTTTCGACCTCTTGCAAAAACACATCGCTCAAATGATGCGACCCTTCGCCTTGCCTCACGAGATACGCAGCTCCCATGCGGCGCCGGCCCACAGTAGCGTTTAGCGCCATGAGCGATGAACTTGGTCTTCGTTCCACTTCGCAGGCGGGCAACGAAATCGATTTCTGGTTCGATTTCATTTCACCCTATGGCTACCTCGCGAGCCTGCGCATCGACGATCTGGCGCGCGCGCACAGTCGCCAAGTGCGCTGGCACGTGATGCTCCTTGGGGTGACCATGCTGCGCATCATGCGCCTTCCTCCTATCCCCGAAACCCCTTTGAAATCGGGGTACGCGATTCGCGAACTCGAGCGTTACCAGCGGCGCCACGGCCAGGTGATCGGCCGCGCACTCGGCCGTCCTCCCATGGCGCCCGTGCCGGCAGCCAAAGCGTATGTCACGATTCAAGCGTTTGCACCCACATTCGCCGTGCCGTTCGCCAAACTCGTGATGCACGAACACTGGGCGCTGGGTCACGATGCCGACACACCCGAAGCCCTCCACAGCTTGGGTATGAAGGCAGGATTGTCGTCCAGCCAAATGACAGAAGTCCTTGAGGCCCCCCAGGCGAGCCAGCTTCTGCGAGAGTCTGTCAATAACGCGGTGAACCAAGGGGTGTTCGGCTCGCCGTTCTTTCTCGTGGATGGCGAACCCTTCTTCGGGGTAGACAAACTCGAACTGATCGACACCTGGCTGGCCGAAGGCGGCTGGTGATCCGCAAAGCGCTACCTATCAACCAACCAGCCAGAACCGTAAGACGCCGGCATCAAGCCGTAATTTTGGTGTGTTACAAAAGCTGCAGGGCATCGCACCAAGGAGACAGGCATGGCCACACATACCCAACCCCACGGCAAAGAAGTGTTTTCGTGGTTGATTTTTGGCTTGATGTCCAGCGTTACCTTTGTGGGCATCCTGTCCGAATTGGTGCCGTCAGGAATCTTGCCGCAGCTTGGCGAGGGCCTTGGCATTGCCGACCGGCAAGTGGGCTTCCTGGTGGGAATCTACGCCTTGGCATCTGCTGTGTTCGCCATCCCCATGGTCAGCCTCACGCTGGCGGTGAACCGCAAGAAGCTGTTGCTGGCTTTGCTCATCGGCTTTGCCGTTTCCAATATCGTGGTGGCGCTTACATCGTCGTACCCGCTGATTGTGGCGTGTCGGATACTCGGCGGTATTTGTGCAGGCATTATGTGGCCCATGATTGCAGCCTACGGTACACGGCTGGTGCCTCAGCATATGCATGGCAAAGCCATTACCGTGATCATGGCCGGCAACACCTTGGGTGTCAGTATCGGCATGCCCGTCATGACATACATCGGCGTGAACTTTGGCTGGCGGGTGGAGTTCATGGCACTGGGCCTGCTGGTGGTTGCCATTGCGGTGCTCGTTCACTTCATTCTGCCAGCGGTCGAAGGCACCAAGCTCGACCGCAGCAACTCACCCATTGCGGTACTGAAGAACCCACGTATTCTCATCGTGCTGCTGCTCACCCTGCTCACGGTGATGGCGCATTACGGCGTGTACACCTACGTGACCTTGCTGGTGGAGCGCATCCAGTTCCCCGGCGGCATCAGCATGGCCTTGCTGATCTTCGGCGCCGGCTCGGTGCTCTCGGTGTTTGCTTCGGCCCGCTTTGTGGACGCCCACCTGCGAGAGCTCATCATCGCCATGCTCGCCACCGGGGCGGTGGCCATGATTCTGTTTCTCATCTTCGTGGGCGCGGGCGGTTTCTCCCACATTGCCTTCTTTCTGTGGGGTATCGCTTTTGGCCCCTTAGTGTCGATGTATCAGGCAGCTGTCAGCAAACAAGTGGCAGAAGCCAAAGACGTGGCCACTTCGGTGC
>JAJUJN010000377.1 GCA_029265335.1 Alcaligenaceae bacterium | reverse complement strand
GGCTTTCAACGGTGATGTCTACGAAGGGTTGGACGCCAGCACGCTGTCGGCCCAAGAATTGAAATGGGCGCAGAAGCACCTGGTGATACTCAGCGGCTTGTATGGCGCTCTGCGCCCGCTGGACCGCATCCGCCCGTATCGCCTGGAAATGGGCACCCGGCTGGCGGTGGGTGATGCGCGCAATCTTTACGAATTCTGGGGCGACCGCATCACCGAGTGGATCAATCAACACTTGAAAGGCCATCGCGAACGCGTGGTGGTCAATCTGGCCTCCGAGGAGTACTTCAAATCGGTGCGACCCGCCAAGCTCGAAGCCTCGGTGGTGCAGTGCGTGTTCCAGGATTACCGTAACGATACGTGGAAAGTGATCGGCTTCTACGCCAAGCGGGCGCGTGGCATGATGGCGCGCTTTGCCGTCACCGAACAGGTGGATTCCGTGGCTGGCCTGCGCGATTTTGCCGCCGACGGCTATCGCTACGTGGCTGAGGTCTCTACCGAAGATCGTCTGGTGTTTCGCCGCCGTCAAACCGAATCATGACGACCCCCAGCGGCGTCGCTCGCGCCATGGCGGTGCGAGTGCTGATCGTATTCGCGCTGGGTTACTTCGTTTCGTACGTCTATCGCAGCATCAATATCGGCTTTGCGCCCTACCTGCGAGCCGAAATGGGGCTATCGGCGGCCGATCTGGGCACGCTCACCGGCATTTATTATCTGGCGTTCGCCTTGGTCCAGATCCCGGCGGGCATTTAGCTCGATGCCTACGGCCCGCGCCGGGTGAATGCGGCCATGATGCTCTTGGCTGCCGTTGGCACGATCATTTTCGGGCTGGCCGAGAGCTATACCGGCTTGATGGTGGGCCGCTTCCTTATAGGCGTGGGGGTTGCCGCTTGCCTGAACGCGGCCTTCAAGGCACTGGCCGGTGTGTTCCCGCTGCAGCGTCTGCCCTTGGTCAATGGTCTGGTGATGGCCATTGGCGGCATGGGTGGTGTGGTGGTAGGAACACCACTGAACTGGCTGCTGCAGTTTTCCGATTGGCGTCTTATCAGTATTGTCATCGCCGGCCTCACCGTGGTGGTTGCCGGCGCCATCTGGATGGGTGGCAAAGGCCCGGCGCGCATGACTCGGCCGCACACCACCATCGGCGAACAAGTGCGTGGCACGCGCGACATCCTCAGCAGTGCGCGTTTCTGGCAAGCCGCGTCGCTGTCGGTGATGAGCGGCGGGGTGTTCTACGCGGTGCAAACGCTGTGGTTGGCGCCTTTTCTGATCGAAGCGCGTCACCTGTCGCTAGACCAGACAGCGGCCATGGTGTCAGTGCTCGGGTTGGCGATGGTGGGCGGCAACGTACTGCTGGGCGCTGCCGCCCGCGTGGTGGAACGTTGGGGCCTCTCACTCTTTCACTTTACTGGCGTCTGCATGGTGATATTTTTGCTCGTGCAAGCGTTGGTGCTCGCCAATTGGCCAGTGCCGCAGGCCCTGCTGTGGATAGCCTATGGGCTATTCGGCTCGGCCAGCATTCTCTCTTATGCCGTCATGGCCGAACGCTTTCCGCACAGCATGTTGGGGCGTGTGGGCACCTCACTCACCCTCATGACCT
The DNA here is from genome assembly GCA_029265335.1 of Alcaligenaceae bacterium. Taxonomy (GTDB): domain Bacteria; phylum Pseudomonadota; class Gammaproteobacteria; order Burkholderiales; family Burkholderiaceae_B; genus Verticiella. The sequence goes on along the minus strand of JAJUJN010000377.1, from coordinate 1,082 downwards.
TCCTGTTGATCTTCGCGTGTCAGGTGGGGGTCGGTTGGATTCTGTCTTTTTGGGAGCCCTTGGCCGATGGCAGCTATCCGCCGATTGCGCACCAGGTCGCCTGGGGGATTCTGCTGGCCTTGCAGGTTTTGTCCGCCATCTGGTACTTCTGGCCGATGGCCACGCCGGTTCCCCCACAACAAACGCAATCGCCATGAATCATTTGCCCGCCATCTTTAGTCGTCTCGAAATCCCGGTCATCGGTGCCCCGATGTTTCTGGTGAGTGGGCCTGAGCTTTTGTTGGCGCAGTGCCGCGCGGGTATCCTGGGCAGCATGCCGGCGTTGAATGCTCGCAGCACGGCCGATCTGGATGAATGGCTCAGCGCCATCAACCAGGCCTTGGGGCCCAACAACCCAGAAGGATCCCCGTTTCCTTACGCTATCAACCTCATCGTGCATCGAAGCAATGCTCGGCTCGAGGCTGATCTGGCGCTGCTGGAGAAGCATCGGGTGCCGGTAGTGATCACCTCGCTCGGCGCCCGGGCCGAAGTGAATCAGGCCGTGCAGGCCTGGGGCGGCACGGTATTGCACGACGTCATCCATGATGGACACGCGCGCAAGGCCATCGCCAAGGGTGCTAATGGTCTGGTGGCTGTGGCGGCCGGTGCGGGCGGGCACGCGGGGGCGCAAAGCCCGTTTGCCTTGGTGCAGGAAATTCGCCAGTGGTTCGACGGACCCTTGGCCTTGAGCGGCGCCATTGCCACTGGCCGCGCCATACGGGCGGCCCGGGTGTTGGGCGCCGATTTCGCCTATATCGGATCGGCCTTCATCGCCACGCACGAAGCCCAGGCCTCGGAGGCGTACAAGGCGGCCGTTGTGGCCGGCAAGGCCAGTGATATTGTGTATTCCGCTGCGGTGACCGGCGTGGCCGGCAATTATCTGCGCGATTCGCTGGAGCGTGCCGGCATTGAACCCAGCCAGGATGCGGCCAGGATCAGTGAGGGGCTCGGCCTGAACCCCGAAGGCCGGCAGGCCAAAGCCTGGCGCGATCTCTGGGGCAGCGGGCAGGGCATAGGCGCAGTCAATGAGGTAGTATCCGTGG
>JAJUJN010000096.1 GCA_029265335.1 Alcaligenaceae bacterium | reverse complement strand
CGCCAGAACAACCGCAGCTCATCAGTGCCAACATGGCCCGACGACGCTTGTGCCTGGGCTGGTTCACCCCGATGAAATTCGGCCGGCGGTTCGGCCACCGCTGCGGTGCCGGCTTCACGACCGCTGTCGCCACCGACTTCGCCTGCAAGCTCGGCTTCGGCCAAGGACGACGCGCTGTTGCGCGCCGCATCTTGCGGTGACTCCTGCACCAATCCCACCCGCAGGTGATAACCCGCGATTTCGATGTGATCGTCGGGCAAGAGCGATGCACTACGACCCACACGACGCCCGTTCACCAACGTACCCGCCAAACTACCGAGGTCTTCGATGGCGACATGCCCCTCCACCTGATCCAGTACGGCATGTCGCCGCGCCACCCGCCAATGCCGTAGCCGCAGCTCACAGTCTTCTGCCCGACCGATACTCGCCGGTAATGACACCTGCACTTCGTAGTTGGCAATGGTTTCGTGAGATACCCGCACCCAGATTTTCATGACACTCCCCGTTACTGGAAGGCCAGCGGCAGGTTTGAAGGCGCCTGCCACTGCACGCCGGCCAGGTCGTTGCTCGGCAGTTGAGAACTGAACATAGGTGGCTCGGGAAACGCGCTGTGCAACACTTCACGTCCACGCGCCACCCGCTGCTGCCAGTCGGGGTGATCGTGACTGGTCACCACCGGCGTGACGAAAATTACCAACTCGATGTCTTTGTGATCGCGCCGCGTGCTGCGAAAGAGCGCGCCCAACAACGGCAAGCGAGACAGCCCTGGCACGCTTTCGGTCTCGCGCACGCGTTCACGTGACAGGAAGCCTCCCAAGACCAGCGTTTGCCCGGACCGAACGTTGAATTCTGTGCGTGCTCGGCGCGTGCGCAGCGCGGGGCCGCTGGGTGTATTGAGGGTGGGGTCGACAGCGCTGACCTCGACATCGATCAAAGCGCGTACGCTGCCCTGCCGGTCGATGCGTGGGGTGACTTCCAACGTGACGCCGTAGGGCTTGAACACCGTGGACGACAGGCCGTTGGCGTCTACGTGGGTGTAGGGCAATTCGCCACCAGCCAGGAAACTGGCGCTGGCGCCGCTGCGCGCCATGAGCTGAGGCTGCGCCAGCAGCACAGCTTCACCCTCTTGGGTCATTGCCTTGAGGCGGGCCGGCCAAACGGCATTGATACCGACAAATCCCGAGGCGCCGCGCTGGGGAAAGCTCGCGGCCAAGCCGCCGTCTCCGGGGCGTGCCGTGATCCCCGGCCCGGCGAAGACGTCCCATACTGCGCCAATTTGGAGCCCGCCGTCGGCAGCAGTGTCCCAGCGAACTCCTAATTCATTGAGGCGCGTACGGGGAAGCTCCACCACCTGCACGTCGAAATGCACCATGCGGTCCCAGCCCACTTGATCGGTGAAATCGATGACCTGGGGATAGCGCTCGGCCAGATCGGCAATACGCGCCTGATCGGCGTCGGACAAGTCGCTCCCCTCGATGATGAGCTTGTCGCCCACCATGGCGCTGCGGGCGTTGGGAATGCGAGAGACAAACGCCGCCAATTCCTCGCGGGTTTGGCGCGCCACAGAATCGACCACGGTGATGCGCAGATTGCGGCTGCTGCCATCTTCGGTCCAGATCACCAGCGACACCTCCCCCGGCGCGCGGGCGAACACCACCACTTCGCGTTCGTCGGCCGCAGCCGCATGCACGATCTGGCTGTTGCCTACCGCGATCCGGGCCACATCGGGCGCGGGAAAAATGCGGGTTTCACCCACGAACATCTCGATCTCGGCCTGGGGCGCCGGTGCTGGTCCAGGGTGTGACTCCCATTGTGCGCTTGCCATACCGAGTGGCGGGAGCGGAAGGTCGAGAGGCGACGCCGCCCAGGCATTGCTGAAAACCGAACTCAGACCCATCAGAGCCCAGGTCAGCCAAGCTGCAAGCCACCTGCGCATGCCGCACATAGCGGGTCCACCCGCCCGCCTTTTGGACTGTTTGATTCGCTTGCTCATTCCGCCCCCATTGGAGCTTCGATGGGGCCAGACGGCACACCTGAAGCGAGGGGCCAAGTCGCTGCTGTGCCGAGACCATCCGCCGGCGGCGGCATGCTGGGCCACCCACTGGGCTGACGGAGAATGGGTGAGCCCGGAGGTTGGCCTGACGATTGTGCCGACCAGGCTTCGAGCTCGAACTCGCCCAGCTTCGGGATAGTGGTGGGGTTGCGATCACCGAACAGAACCGGGATACGCCGGCGCTCCGGCTCCTGAGGCTCTTCGTGCAGGCCGAGCAAACGAGCAAGATCACCATGGGCCACGTTTTCTGCCGGCAGATGATCGGTATCATGCCGCAGCATGGCGGAGACAGTACCTTGTTGACGAGCCGCGATCAGCTTGACCGCCTCTTCGGGACTGGCGTTAAGGGTGACTGTGGCGAAGCGACCAGGCGCGCCCATTGCATAGGCGTCGTCATCGGTATTTTGACCCGTGGCCAGAACCTTCATGCGTTGCAACAGCGGCGCTGTAACCCGCTCCCCTCGCACATCGAAGGTAACGTAAAGATCGATATGGTCGCCCGGCTGCATCATGCCGGACACCGAGTTGATGTCGTCCACCGGAATGGTGACCGCTCGACGCCCTGCGCTCAGTTGGGCCGAAAAACGCTCCGGGGGAGCGGCCACATGTACCCATAGCAGGGGTTCGCCTGCCCGCACGGGATGTTGCAAGACCGAGTACTCGATGGCTGGAAGATCGCCGGGCAACAATGCCTCGGCTGATAGCCAGGGCTCGGGCACCTCGCGTGCTGCAAGGTGATCGACAGTGATTCGGGTGCCGGCGGGCAAGTCGCGCGCAGCAACCACAGCAGTACGGGTAGGAGTGCGCGCCTGCTCCTCAAGTGACCGGGTCACCGTAGCCAGGTGCTGACGCGCGCCTATGGCTGCCAGCAAGCCGGCAATCAGGGCGATGGCGATCACCAGCGCGCGTGGATCACGCGCTCGCAGCAACAAGGCTCTCGTCACACTCACGGTAGGGCCACCACGGAAGAAAACCGCTGGAAACCCGCGCTGAACGTCTGCCAGAAATCGCCCAAGGCGCCCCCCTTGGCTTCGAGCCAGCCCCCACCGAAGAGAATCGAGACCAGCAGCACCGACAGCAGTAGCCAGGCCATTAACACCTGCCCCCGTTGCCGCGAGAAATGATCAGTCATTTTTGGCCCCCACGATCGTCGGGCCATGGTCGGAGATCAACGCAGCCGCGCCATTTGCCAGAGACACAACCACCAGATGGCGCCGACGGCTTCCACGCTCCCACACAGTGAGCGCAGTGGAAAATGCAGGCGCTTGCGGACGCCAGCCTGCTTGCGCCCACGTTCTGTGCAAGTACGCCATGAGCTCTTGGGGAGTCCAGCGGGAATTTTTGAGCAGGCGATGGCGGCTGACGCTTCCTTGCGCAACCACTTGCCAATCGCTCAACACCTCTAGAGCTGGCGGCAACCGAGTGCTGGAACGGGGCGAGTGAGAGTGGTGTGGCTGGGAGGCCTTCAACAACCGCGAGAGCCAGAGTTCCACGCCCTCATTAGCCGGTTGCCATTGCGCCAGCCAACCCTGCTCATGGTCGCCTTCCGGCCGCCCTAGCCAAGCACGCTGCGCACTCAAAGGCAGGGCGTGCCAGCCTTCGGGCAGTCGGCCTTCCCACCACGCTGACGACAGCGGTGCGGGTTGTGGCCACCACACGCGATACACCTCGAGCTGTGGCCCATCGCTGGCCTGGATGATCTGCCAGCGTTGTATCTGCGCCTCTGGCGGCAGCGCCAGGTGGGCGCCGCCCTCTTCCAGTGGCAAGGCGCCGAGCTTCAGCGGCACTGCCAGTAGCCCAAGTAGTCCCCACCGGCACCAATTCAGGCTTGTGCCGGTTATTGGCGGCCTTGGAATAATCGCGCGCGCCAATCGACCCATCCGGTAAATCATCGACCCCCTCCTCAGTCAGCGTCGGCAACCAAGCCGGACGAGCTGGTTCTAAGCTGCTGCCATGGCCGCAACCAGTCCCAATGGGGCGATGGCCGTCCCCAGGCGGCGTCGAGGGGCCTCGCGCGATCGGCAATTCGTTTGCCCACGTCGTGGCTGAGGTCGGCAGCGCGCGCATAAGCGAGGCCCCCGCGCAACAATCGTTCAGAAGATTCTTCGTCGGTGGTGCTGAAACCTGCCCCCCTGGCCACGGTGGTTTGGCGTGAAAGCTCCAACCGTGCAGAGCCAGCGCTGCCCGGCGCCAGCCAAACAAGCCTCGCGCTCGCTCGCCAACGCGGCATGCCTTGATCTGCCAGGCTCCAGCCCTCGCGCAACTCGGCCATGGCAGCGCCGCCCTGGCCCGGCTGAGCCGAGGCAGCCAAAGGGATGGTTTCACGCTTCAGGCTGCTGCGTGCGCTGTTGGCGACCGCTCGCCCGTCTGGTGTGCGCCAGCGAGCTCCGTCTGGTGGCAGCCACAATTCGGGCACGGACAGCGCCAGGGACCCGGGCTGTGAATCGGCAACTGCCTCATTGAAAGCAGCCAACCGGCTGGCATGCTGCAGCACATCGGCGAGATCGAGGTAGCGGCCTACCCAGGGCACTGCCCAGAAGAGCACAACCAGCAAGCTCAGGCCCACCACGCCCTCGACCAATGCCTGCCCCTCGATATGGCCCAAGGCGCGCATTACAAGACTCCCTGGCGCCGACGCGCTTCGCGCAACTCAGCGTCTGAAGCCGGCGCCAGGCGAGCGTGCCAGCCGGGGCTGTAGAGGCTTGGCGCCTCGACCACACCCTCGGCCGCCTGGAAATACACCTCGGCAGCTGCCACGGCGGCCAGCGCATCGCCGGGTAGTTGCGCCACTGGCGCCAGCCCCGCATCGCCAAACCGGACAGCGCTGGCGGCTTGATGCAGGCGCAAGGCCTGATGGGGTCGCATAGCCCGGAAGGCGAAGCGCAGAGAGCGTTTGCTGATATCTGCCCGAAAATCGACCCATGCGCCCAGACCGCGGGAAGCATGGTGAGATTGAGCTGCCACTGCCCAAGAATTGCCCAGTGGATTGCCGCGGCCGTGAAAAATATTCAATTCACGCTGGCGCTGCGCCCAACGCCAGAAGGGTTCGTTTGCGAAGTTCTCCGGAGGGTTATCGACATGAGGCAAGGGCGAATCGAAGCTGGAACCCGCGACGGCTTCGCCCCACCCCATGGGGTATTCGCGAAAATAGCAACCAATCCACCGATTGGAACGCAATGCGTGGTACGACTGAGTATCGTGCGACCACCACATATCGTTCGCATCGAGCGCGGTGTCTCCGCGCCGTCGGAGCTGATGGCGCAACCCGGGGCAGCGAGAGCTCACCATCCAAGCATTGCGCGCGTCGAAGTTCCGCTCGCCCAGGTATCCATACTGCGCCACTGCCTGCAGGGCGAGGTTGCGCAGATCGTGAGCATTTCGGCCCGACACCAATTGCAACGCTCCCGGGAGGTCGTCGTGCAAGGCGCTGGCATCGAGTAATACCTCAGGAGTGACATCGGGACCATCGAAATTCGCTGCCAGCGTAGTTTGCATGGCTGCCTCGCGAGCGGCCGGCAGGACCTGCAGTACCGCTCGCTGCGCACTCGCCAGCACATCATGTACGGTGGCTTCATGGCTGACCAGGGCGTTTGCCAACTGCCGGCGCAAACGGGGCATATCCTGGGCGCCAGACGCCGCTGCATAAGCCCGACCGTGAGAAGCACCGAACAACATGCCAATGAGATAGTGAGGCGGATTGCCCCGCCCTGCTTGTTGCGCTTCATGTTGCGCGAACAATGCCCAGGTATCGAGCGTGACCAGATGAGCCAACGCCACCTGGTGCGCCACCTGCGCCCGATTGGCGAGCGCCAGGAAATTCAAGGAACGCGCCTGCACCAAAGCCCCCGAATACACGGCGGCATCAATCGCATGGGTAAGCCGGTTTTTTTCGTGGAGCAGCTGCCCGCGCTGATAGAGCTGCACCCAGGCCAAGGCGCCCAGCAGCGCCAGGAAAAGCGCAAGCACCAGGGCCTGGCCCAGAGGCCGACGGAAAGAAGTGAGGCGGCGCCGGCTGCTCACTGCCCGCCGCCCGCGTTGCCAGTGAAACTGCGCAAAGTACGAACCTCGGTTTGGGCGCTGGCTCGCGATGCTGCTTGCTGTGCTGCCTGGGATTCGCTGCTGCCATCTTCTCCGGCCAGCTCTCGCGCCATGGCCGCGGTTTGGGAACGCACCACTTGCCCAAACAGCTGATAGACCGCAATGGCTGCGACGGCGATGAGAGCGACGATAATGATGTATTCAGTCATTCCCTGGCCGCGTTGCCTGCGCCGACGCGACCGGGCAAGTACCGACTCTGGCAGGGGAGCACCAGCTGAGCCGGGCTCGCTCACGCCCGGATCCACCTCACACAAGGGTGCAGCAACCTCACGACGCGACCAGCAGGGTCGGCCGTGCCTGAGACGCACGAGATATGCCCCGCGATGGCGGGGACGGTATTGTTGAGACATTTTGCGACTCCTGAAACCATGCCACCAGTTTGTCGGTTTCCGAGCGCAAAAACTATTGTGGACTGCCTGGCGGGCGCGACCTGTCGGTAGACCTTGACAGGTCTGTTCGGCTGGCGCCGCTACAATCTCAGACCACGCCTCAAGCCGCCCCTTACCCTATGGAACCGGTTCGCATCTCTAAACTCATGGCCCAACGCGGCATCTGCTCGCGCCGCGAGGCCGACGAATACATCGCCAGGGGATGGGTGCTGCTCGATGGCGAGCCGGTGACCGAACTCGGCACCAAGGCCCTGCCGCATCAGCACATCAGCTTGAAGCCAGCGGCCCGGCAGACTCAGGAACAGCGTCTTACCATCGTGCTCCACAAGCCGGTGGGCTATGTTTCCGGCCAGGCCGAAGGTAACTACCGCCCCGCGGCCAGCCTCATTCGTGCCAACAACCATTGGGAAGGCGATCGCAACCGGCGTGTTCCCAGCGAGCGCGACTTGCGCAGCCTGGCGCCCGCCGGCCGGCTCGACATCGACTCCACCGGCCTTTTGATACTCACGCAGGATGGCCGCGTAGCCCGGCAACTCATCGGCGCCGACAGCAAGGTAGACAAGGAATATTTGGTGCGGGTGTCTGGCGAACTCGACGAGCGCGGCCTGGCCTTGCTCAACCACGGCCTCAGCCTGGACGGACGCGCTTTGAAACCCGCCAAAGTGCGTTGGCAGAACGCCGATCAGCTGCAATTCATCCTGCGCGAAGGCCGCAAGCGCCAGATTCGCCGCATGTGCGAACTGGTGGGTCTCAAAGTGCTGGGCTTGAAACGGGTACGGATCGGACGATTGAAGCTGAGCGACCTTCCACAAGGGCAATGGCGGCACCTGGGGAAAGGCGAAAGGATCTGAAGTCTTGACGCGCGACTGAAGGTCGCGGTTCATCCCCGCACACGCGGGGAACACGTCGCAAGAATGACCGCCCCGGTTTGGCTGAACGGTTCATCCCCGCACACGCGGGGAACACTGCCGATCAATCTCCGGCATCAAT